>JAHJRB010000064.1 GCA_018831025.1 Nanobdellota archaeon
CATTGTTCCTCTCGTACTAAATGGTCCTTCCCATCAGACATCAACACTTCCAGTAGATATCATACATACTGTCTCACAACGTATTAAACCCAGCTCACGATCCGCCTATTAGTAGAGTACCGTTTTAAACTCTTTAATCTTTCTATTTTCAATGGATGTTTTGAATATATCCCAATTTTATTATAAAAATCGAGGCAATTCCTTCCACTTATATATAGAGCATGAGCGTCATTTTCCTTAACTACCTTCCCTGGATGAATATGATTTCTGTTCAAAAAATGTTGCAGTTCCTTTAGTTTTGAATAGTTTTTCTGGGAAAACTTTAATCTTAGATCATTTTTACTGCACCATCCTTCAGCATCAAACATTCCTGCAATCATATGTTTTTGTAGATTCCAATTAAATCCATATAAAAATGATTGCCATTCTGTCTGTTTTTTTATTCCTAAGACCTTGGAAAAAAATTCAAATATATATTTGTTTGATATCTGTATATACTTTTTATAATATTTTGGAGTAATTCCAAAATTTTTTTGTAGTATTTTTGATATCTTTTTTAACCAAGTTTCGCTGGAATATTGAATATATTGCACAACGAATTGATTTTTCTTAGGATTGCTGAAAACACAGCCATCATGCATTGCTCCAATTGTGTAAGCTAGTTCATGATCAATAGTCTTTATCAAGTTTACTGCTTGAGCTTTACTTGAAGTTGATGTAATTAATTTAGTTTCTTTGTAAAGCTGATTAAAGCTTTTATCGAAATCTTTTGTAATTACTTTGATCATTTCCTTGCATGTTGTTAGTGGTATAGATCTGCTATCAGACAAATAATTCATCAAAGAACGACCGGGTGTTCCGAGTCGTTCAGAGAGAACTTTAGGTCCAATGTTGTTTTTCTTCATTAAATTTCTGAAGAATTGACCCATACCAATAACTCTAAGATCTCCAGATAGCAACTTTAGGTAGTTAGGAAGCTTTTTCATGCTCTATTATAAGTGCTCATCCCTTAAATAGTTTTTGATTAAAAAACGTTAAACTACATTTAATGGGTGAACACCCCCACCCTTGGCCGCTGCTGCACAGCCAGGATGCGGAGAGCCGACATCGACGTAGCAAGCCGCGCCGTCGATCTGCTCTGAAATTTTTAGTGAAGTTTTTTTCTAAAAAAGTTCTTTTGAGCTCTTAGGCGCGACGACTCCGTTATCCCCGAGATAGCTTTTCTGTCATCTCTAACCCCCATCAAGGAGGTTTAGAGGTTCGCTAGACCTGACTTTCGTCTCTGAATTCCTTTTACTTAGGAATCCAGTCAGGCTGGCTTTTGCTCTTGCACTCTACACAGGAGTTCTAAACCTGTTGAGCCAACCTTTGGGCCCTACTGATATCGTTTCAGCAGGGGCCGCCCCAGCCAAACTGCCCGCCTATATGTGTCCTAGGTGTCTAGTTAGTGGAGTAAATTTCATTGGGTAGTATCTCACTTTTGTTTACACCTTGCCTAGCGACAAGGCTTTAACAACTCCTACCTATGCTGAACAATGAGACTTACTTCACAATTATAGGTTGCAGTAAAGTTCTACGGGGTCTTCGCTTCCCACTGGAAGTCACTGGTCTTCGCACCAGTATAATGTGTTCAGGGGATTTTAGCTAGGGACAGTAGGAGTCTCGTTGCGCCTTCATGCGAGTCGTCAATTAAACGACAAGGTATTTCGCTCACATCTGTTACTTTCCCTACAAACTTTTAAAAAAAGTTTGAACAAAATGTTGTAGGTACTAACCTTTTTCAAGGCGGATATACATTTCTGTAATATCTCCATTAATCGCTTAATGGGTCGGACTATATCTTACAACTTGTTGCGCTAAGTTGACACGCAGTTAGTTGTTTTGGCGTATAGTCTCTGAGGATTCTTCTCAAAACCGAGAAGTCTTTCCTGCTGATTGTCTCCAATTGTTAATTTTTAGGGATTTTTATTCTGTTACCAAAATAATGTCCTATAACAATATACAGAGATTTCTTAGCATACAGCCAAATTTTGTTAAGGCAACTTCGTGCTTACCTTAAGAGAGTTATAGTTACCCCCGCCGTTTACTAGCTCTTAGTTCAGTTGGAACTGAAGATTGAGTACTAGCACTGGGCAGACGTCACCTTCTATACAAATCCTCACGGAATAGCAGAAGGTTAAGTTTTTATTAAACAGTCGGACCCCCTTTGTTATTGAACCCTGTAATCGCAATCAAAAGATTACAAACACAGGGACAGCTTAAACCGAAGCTACGCTGCTAATTTGCCGAATTCCCTTAGCTAAATTACACCCTCATACCTTAGGCTTCTCACCTAGAGCACCAGTGCTGGTTCTGGGTACGATTACTTAAGTTACTTACCAATTCTATTTTCACAGAATCTTGGCATCAACCAAACTTGCTCAAGGCAAGCTCATCTTAGATTTAAACAAATTCTCACCATTACAGTACTCCTTTGTTTTATCCTAATTAACTCCAGCGACGGCTGAAGTTGGTTTAGCCAAAACCGTCTAGAATTGGTCTTGCGTTACCGCACGTACTTAAGCAGTACAGGAATTTTAACCTGTTTCCCTTTCCCCTTGCTCGAATTATGAGCTTGGTTAGGATCGACTAACCCTCAGCTGAATTACAGTGCTGAGGAACCCTTGCTCTTTCGGTATTAGGGATTCTCGCCCTATTCTGATCTTACTACCACCAGGATTTTCATCTTTATTAGGTCGATTTTCTCTTGCGAAAAAACTTCTACCCTAATAAAGCGCCTGCCTACCACTTCTTTATTTAAAATAAAGAGTTCGCAATATCGGTAATCAGTTTAGCCCCGTCCATTTTCAGGGCATATTATCTTGACAGGTAAGCTATTACGCACTTTTTAAAGGGTTGCTGCTTCTAAGCATACCTTCCTGCTGTCTGTGATAATATACACCTTTCGACCGTTCACACTTAACTGATATTTAGGGACCTTAATTGCAATCGGGGTTGTTCCCCTCTAGGAGCTAAAGCTTACCCCATAGCCCCCGTTTCCTGACTTCTACGATACTGAAAAATTTGGAGTTGAACAAGAAGCTGACCGGTTTCCCAGCCTAAACTCCCAATCCGTGGCTCTACCTTTTCAGTCATCTCAGTCAAGACTTGACTAGGGTCAATTTCGGCAGGAACCAGCTATCACCAGGCTCGATTGGCTTTTCACCCCTAATCCCAAATCAGAAGGACGCATGCACGCAGTATCTCTTCAGACCTCCATGAGATAGAAATCTCACTTCATCTTGTTCAGGATTAGATCGCCTGGTTTCGGGTCGTACCCAAGTGACTTGTGGCACTTTCATACCATTCTCCTTGCAAGCTGCGAGAAATTGCTTTCGCTACGGGTACTTTTTAAGATTACCCTTGCCACTTAGATACACTCCCTGGTCCGTTATTCGAAACGTACGATACAACACCAAAATGCCGTATCACGCTATAACCATTAGGTTTCAGGATCTTTTGACTCTCTGTTAAGAGTACTTTTCAACTTTCCCTCACGGTACTCGTTTGCTATCGGACTTAATTTGTATTTAAGGTTTGGAATTGATGCCTCCAATTTTCATACCTGATATCCAACAGATACTACTCAAGATACCTGTAAGCTCTTTCTAACTTTGTTTACGGGACTTTAACCCTCTTTGGTTTAACTTTCCAGAAAAATTAAACTCGTTAGTTAAGACTTTAAAACAGGTCTTGTAACACCACATCTCTATTACATTTCTGTAACAGATTCAGTTTGCCTTTCGCTGCTTTCTCTCGCTGATACTAACAGCATCTCATTTGATTTCTTTTCTTTCGGGTACTAAGACGCTTCAGTCCCCCGAATTCTCTATCCTTTCGGATTTAAAATGAAGTCACATTCAGGAATCCCTGGGTCTGGGGCTACATGCACCTAACCAGGGCATAATGCTGCTTGTCACACCCTTCATCGACAATTAAGCCTAGTCATCCACCTAATGGATTGCAAAGACCAATATCAAACTTATGCATGACAATTGAGTATAATTTCAAATGTCCTTCATTCAAAAAATAATTTTTGAACTGCACTATTTAAAAATGGACCCGTCGGGATTTTCAGACACTATATTTAATAGTGTTTTTTGAACCCAAGACCCCTGCCTTGCAAGGGCAGTGCTCTACCGCTGAGCTACGGGCCCGTAAGTATGAATAGATTGAGTTGATAAAGCAAGTTAAAAAAATAGGAGGTGATCCAGCCGCAGGTTCCCCTACGGCTACCTTGTGACGACTTAACCCACCTTACTGAACTTAGATTCGAAATAGTCTTAAGACTAATTCTCACCTAAGCCCTGCTCGGTTGGTTTGACGGGCGGTGTGTGCAAGGCCAAGGGACGTATTCACCAGAACGTGTTGAATTCTGATTACTAGGGATTCCGTTGTCATGGAGACGAGTTACAGTCTCCAATCTAAACTAAGGTAAGGTTTTGAGGCTTAACTTCTCTTTTCAGAGTTGTATCCCATTGTCCTTACCATTGTTGCGCGCGTGTAGCCCAGGAGATTCGGGCCATACAGACCTACCGTAGCCTACACCTTCCTCCTTGTTTCCAAGGCAGTCTCTACAGTGTGCTCATTCCTCAAAAGAGATGTTAGCAACTGTAGACATAGATCTTGTTCGTTGCCTGACTTAACAGGACACCTCACGGCACGAACTGACGGCGGCCATGCAGCACCTCTCGGCTCGTTAGGTAAAACCTTCAATCTGACCTTCATCCTGCCGTCGCTCCTGGTGAGATTTCCGGCGTATAGTTCAATTAAACCGCACGCCGCACCCCTTGTAGTAAGCCCCCGCCAATTTCTTTAAGTTTCAATCTTGCGACCGTACTTCCCTGGTGGTGAGCTTAATGCCTTCGCTTCGGCACTGCATGTCCTCGAAGAACATGCAACACATAGCTCACAGCGTTTACGGCTAGGACTACTCGGGTATTTAGCGAGCAAACTTCCATTTAATACTCGGATTTTCGAACAAAGTAAATATTACTACGATCTTGTTCGATGATTCCATAAAATTGCTTTAGGAAATTTTTCGTATCTAATCCGGATCGCTCCCCTAGCTTTCGTCCATCACTGTCGAACCCGTTCTAGGCAAATGCCTTCGCCATAGGTAGTCTTTTGAGGATTATAGCATTTTACCACTCCCCCCAAAGTACTTTTGCCTTCTCCCGGTTCCTAGTCAGATAGTTTTCCTTGCGATTCGTTAAGTTAAGCCTAACAATTTCACAAAGAACTTATCCAACCAGCTACGGACCCTTTAGACCCAATAAACGTGATCACCACTCGTGGCGCCGGTGTTACCGCGGCGGCTGGCACCGGTCTTACCCACCACTTATTCGCTAAGCTATTTACACTTAACAAAAGCTTTACAAAAAGTAAAGCACTTGAGATTCCCTTATCGCACTTTCGTGCATTGTAAAGTTTTCGCACCTGCTGCACCCCTTAGGGCTAGGACCCGTGTCTCAGTGTCCTTCTCGGGGCTATCTCTCTCAAGACCCCTACTGATCAAAGGTTTGGTGAGCCTTTACCTCACCAACTGCCTAATCAGGCGCCGACCTATCCTTAGACATTGCTTTTGAAAGAAAACATATTCCAATAGTAATCTTCTATCCGGATTTAGTCTCAGTTTCCCGAGGTTATTCCAGATCTAAGGGTAAGTTATCGACGTGTTACTGAGCAGTCTGCCGGTGTTTCCGAAGAAACCCCCTGACTTGCATGGTTAAGTCGAATCTCAATAGCAGCAATCTCCCGCAGAATCAACGGGAATTAATTTTGGTCGCTGTACTATAAAAAAATTTTGGACTTACTTTATCATCTACTCATATTCATACTTTATTAGCAAATAAAGTATTCACTAAATTATAAAAGTTCAACCAAAAATCCGTATTTAAAGCTTTCCATTCGAACTTTCTTTAGAAAAGAAACTTCACTAAGAAAACTTTCTTTTAGAGAAAAAACTTTACCAAGAAAATTTTGTTGATTCTTGAGATTTATTTTATAAAAATATTATTGTATTAGATTAATACTTTTTACAATCTAGATTTAAAAAATTATAAGTAAAATTAGAAGGATTATTTATTCTTTCTCTTGGCTTTTTCTTTATTCATTCTCTTCCTTTGCCATTTCCAACGCATTTGTCCTTTTTTCTTCCAGCGCCTTGAACTTCTTTTCATTTGATAATTTTTAAAAAAATGCTGTATATAAACTTTTTTATTCTGGTTTTATTTCCTGGAACTTAAATAAGTTTAAGAAAGATTTTATTTCTGCAACTAGCTCATAAATTTCTTCATGTATTTGCGCTTCATAACCTTCTATTCTTGACTTGATTATGTACTTATTATATAGGTCTCTAAAAACTTTTAATAGAGGACTTTTTTCATATTTCCCTTCGTAGTCATATTCTATCCAGGCATCGAAACGCATTTCTAAATCTCCCTGGTTTGTTTTTCTTTTAACATTGCCGACTTCTATTTCTGCAGATGTTAAACCTATTATTAAAAATTTTACATCTATATGGAACTTTATATAGTCTGATATTTTTTTGTAACTGTACCAGCCAATTTCTAATTTTTTTGCTCCACCTTCCATTTGAGCTTCTAAATATTCTTTTTCCTGAAAATCATAATTGTTTCTTGAGAACCAACGGAACATCACTTTATAGAGCTCTCCCATATCAAATAAAGCCCTTTGTTTTATCTTTAGATTCTTTATTATAAAATCTCTTTCTGACATATGGTTTAGAATATGTTTTGTATTAATATAATTTTCCTTTCATATTTTAAAAGAACCCTTTTAAAAAGCGTTCACGGAAAAAGTCTTTTTAGAAAAAGGTAAACTGATGAAGTAGTGCTTTGGTTTTTGCATGCAGTTCATATAATTCTTCCCATAGTTTTCCTGCATAATTTAAAAAATATTGTTTTCTTAAATAGTAAATATAAATATTTCTTAAGAATTTAGTAAAAGAGTTTGTTTCCCAATTGCTTTTTTCTTCCAGCTTTCCACTTTTCCATGTTTTAGTAGCGTAATCCATTTCCATATTTGCATCAAAGTTCATTTCTAGTTCTCCTTTGTATAAAGTCTTGCCTTCTTGTTTTACTTCTGTAGTTCTTAGAGACCAGATTTCTACTGTGATTTTAAATTTAATAAAAGAAGTTACTTTTCTTTCTAATTCATATTCGATTTGATATTCAGAACCGTCACTTCTATCCTTTCTTGTGAAATTAGTTTCTCTAAAAATATATTTATTTTCTTCTGCAAATGTATGAAATAATTTATATAATTGTTTTAAATCAAATACTGCATTTTGTTTTATTCTTAATGTTCCTTCTTCAGAGACTGGCCAAGTTAAAGACATATTATTTTAATCATATCTTGTTAAATATATAAGTTTTGGTTTAGATAAGTTCATGCTTCACAGAGAATTTACAGTAGAAAGGTTTAAAAATGGAAAATTTTAGAATTTATCATAGGGGAGTTAAAAATGAGCAATCAAGTACAACCAATATTTATTTTGCCAGAAGATACTAAAAGAATTACTGGCAGGGATGCTCAGAGAAACAATATAATGGCTGCTAAAGCTGTTGCGGAGACAGTCAGAACTACTTTAGGTCCTAAAGGGATGGATAAAATGCTGGTTGATTCTATGGGAGATGTTATTGTTAGTAATGACGGAGTTACTATATTAGAAGAAATGCAAATTGAACATCCTGCTGCTAAGATGATTGTTGAAGTTGCTAAAACCCAAGAAGATGAGATTGGAGATGGAACTACAACTGCTGTTGTGCTTGCTGGGGAATTACTTAAAAATGCTGAAGATTTACTTGATAGAAATATTCATCCTACTGTTATTAGTAAAGGTTATAGATTAGCTGCGGAGAAAGTTCATATTATATTAGATAAATTAGCTGAAAGAATCAATAAAGACGATGATAAACTATTAAAACAAATTGCTATAACTGCTATGACTGGTAAAGGGGCGGAGAATGCTAAAGAGATATTGGCTGAGTTAATTGTAAAAGCTATAAAAGAAATTTCTGATGAAGAAGGAAAGGTTAATTTAGATGATATTAAAATTGAGAAAAAAGTTGGTAATGGGATACAAGATTCTGAATTAATTAAAGGAATAGTGCTTGATAAAGAAAAAGTGCATAGCGGGATGCCTAATAGAGTTGTAAAAGCTAGAGTTGCTTTATTGGATGTTCCTATTGAGATTAAAAGTACTGAGGTTGAAGCTAAAATTAGTATTACTGATCCAAATCAGCTACAAAGTTTCTTAGATAAAGAAGAAGAAATGATTAGAAATATGGTTGATAAAATTATTAGAAGCAAAGCTAATGTTGTTGTCTCACAAAAAGGTATTGATGACGTTGCTCAATATTTACTAGCTAAGAATGGGATTTATGCTATTAGAAGAGTTAAAGAAAGCGATATGGAGAAATTATCCAGAGCTACTGGCGGTAAAATTATAAGTAATTTAAATGAGCTCAATGAAAAAGATCTTGGTTATGCTGGTGTTGTTGAAGAAGTTAAATTCGGAGATGAGGATATGACTTATGTTAAAGATTGTAAGAATCCTAAATCTGTGACTTTACTTATTAAAGGCGGAAGCAAACATGTTGTTGATGAAGTTGAAAGAGCTGTAACTGATGCAATTGGGGATGTTAATGCTGCTTTGATTGATGGAAAGGTAGTCGGCGGTGCTGGCAGTGTTGAAATAGAAGTTGCTAAACAATTAAGAGAATATAGTAATAAATTAAGCGGGAGAGAACAGTTAGCTGTACTTGCTTTTGCTGATGCTATGGAAGTTGTTCCCAGAACTTTGGCGGAGAATGCTGGTCTTGATCCAATTGATATGATGACTAATTTAAAATCTGCTCATGAAAAAGGCGGAAAGTGGATGGGCGTTGATGTTTTTAGAGGTAAGGTTATGGACAGCTGGAAAGAAGGCGTTATAGAACCACTTAAAATTAAAACTCAAGCTGTTAAATCTGCTTCAGAAGTTGCAGAATTAATCTTAAGAATTGATGATGTAATTGCCGGCGGAGCGGGAAATAAAGGAGGGGGAATGCCACAAGGTATGCCTCCTGGAATGGGTGGATATTAAATTGGATTACCAAAAAGATTCTGGAAATTATGTTAGAGTTATTATATATGAACAACCTAGTAAAACTGCTGAAAGATTAGACAGAGATATGAGACCAAGACCTCACCCATATAGCTCTGATGAATTAGATGTAGATTCTACTAAATGGTTAGGTTAAAATGAGAAATTATAATCCTTACGGGGATGAATACGAAAGAATTCTATATGCCTCTTGTGGTCATCCAGATGTATTAGATCCTGAATTGATGAGAAGATTTCAAGAATATTTAAGAGAAAATCTTGGTGCTCCAGCTTTTGCTATTTCCTTAAGATTCCAAGCTTTATTATTAGAAGAAGCAGATACTTTACTTTCTATCGCTACAGATTTTGATGAAGTGGATGTAGATACTGCATAATAATCAGGTTAACTCCCATGACTAAAATATTTGATAAAGAAAATTTTGATTTAAATTTTTTAAAAGAAAATTCTGTTTTTATTTATCCTACAGACACAATCTATGGTATTGGCTGTGATGCGACTAATGAAGAAGCTGTTAAGAGAATTAGAGATATAAAAAATAGGGATAAAAATCCATTTTCTGTAATTGCTCCGAGTAAGGAATGGATACTTAAAAATTGTGTTGTTGATGAAAAATGGCTAAATAAATTACCTGGACCTTACACTTTGATATTAAAATTAAAAAATAAAAATTGTGTTGCTTTTAATGTTAGTTTTTCAAATACTCTGGGAGTTAGGATTCCTGATCATTGGTTTAATGAAGTTGTTAAAAAAATTAATAAGCCAATAATAACTACTTCTGTTAATAAATCTGGGGAAAAATTTATGTCTAGTATTGAAAGCTTAGATGAATCTATTAAAGGAAAGATAGACTTTATTATTTATGAAGGAGAGAAAATAAGTAAACCTTCTACTCTTATTGACTTGTCTAAGGATAAAATAGAAATTAAAAAAAGAGATTAATCTTGTAAATATTTGTTAATTACTTTTTTTGCTTTTTCTCTTTTAATTTGATGAGTTTTTAAAAAAGAATTTATTTTTTCTATTGTAATTTCTTTTAACTCAGAGGTTAGTAATTTTCCGCTTTTATAATCGTCATAAATCTTTTTTAGTTTGTTATCATTTGGTTCAAAGAATGTTTTCAAGTAAATGTAAGAAACATCTACATCTGGGTTTCCGCCTTTTTCTTTATGCTCTTTTAAACTTGGTTGACCACCTGAAAAAGCGTATTTTTTTATTTTTGCTTCAACTTCTTTTTTTGAATCTGTTAAAGCAATATAAGTTTCAGGCTTTGAAGAGCTCATTTTTGTGTTTGCTCCTTGCAAACCGGGCACCAATTTATGAAATGTAAAGCATGGCAATGAAAAGTTCATTCTTGATGCTATGTCTCTGGCTAGATTAGAGTGATTTAATTGATCAAAACCAATAGGAGTTAAAGTTGTTTTTGTTCCTTCTAATTGCGGGTATATTATATCTGCTACCTGAGTTAAAGCTGAAATTAGTTTTTGAGGGTTAATATCTCCATAGATGTCTTTTATTTCATTAAATGTTGTTTTTGCAGAAGCTAACTTACTTAGATTCATATATTCTTTTTCATTATTTTTTGGACCTTCTGTCTGAAAATAAAATTTAAGATTTTTTTTAGATAAACCTAGAGCAATATAATTAGTTAGATATTCTTCGATTGCTATTTTTTTTGCTTCTTCTAATGGAATATTTCTTGTTAAATTTGCCTCTAAATCTGCTGCCAATAAATAAATTTTAGCTCCTAATTTTTGGTAGTAAATGACTTGGTTTATAACTGACATATGTCCAAAATGGAAAACTCCCGATGGCATTAAACCTGTAAGTACAGCAAATTCTTTTTTCATTTCTATGCAATCATAAATTTTATTGAAATCTTTATGTCCTATAACTAATTCTCTTTTTATTTCTAAAGGAGCATTTTTTAATTTTTTAGCATATTGTGAGAAACTATTTACACCAAACTCTTTCATTAATTTTTTATAATTTTTTACTTCCTTTACTTCCCAAGGATCTATTCTAGATTTCATAATCTTTTTTAATTAAAGCTTCTATAAATAGTTTTTGAATTGTTGTTTTATACATCAATAATAATTAAAAAATAATATATTTTCTTTATTATATGACTGTTTCATGGAATGGTAAGATTTTCTTTTTTATTGATAGGATATGGAAAAATTTTAGATGCTTCTATCACAATAATTATACCTTGTTTGATATATTGTTTTTAATTTTATATCTTTTAGAACAGCTATTTTTAATTTATTTTTTATATTTATATCCTAATTATCCTTCCCTTATCGCGAGTATTTTTGCTATAGTGGTTATAACTACAGTTTCTATTCAAAAAATTATGTTGGATAGTAAAAATAAAGCAGTAAAAGAAGAAAATACAGAATTAACAATGAATTATAATAAATTAATAGGAGAATATACCCATATTAAAAACTTAAGAAAAGGGAGAGAATTATAATAAAACTTTTAATCTTTCAATTGCTTTCTGTGCTCTTCTATCTATCTCTTTAACTCTTTTTTCACTTTCTTTTACTAACCTTTGTATTTCTTTGTCTGTCATGTTATTTTTTTACTTAATTTTTTATTTAAATATTTGTATCTTGTAAATATTACTTTCCTCTTAAATGTCTTTTTATATTATAAAACTGTGCACTTGCCCTATATACAATTGCAATAATTGCTATGAATATGAACATGTAAGCTAATAAAATAGATATTTCTTTTGAGATTGCTTTTAATGAAGATTCAAATAAAATTAATTTTCTTAAAATAGATTCACCTATTACAAAGATGTTGAAATTTGCTATATTTTTAATTGTAGTTGGAAGTGTTTCTAGTGGGATTATTGTATTTGAGAAGAATAATAATACAGTTCCTAAGGAAATTGCTCCTACTGTAGCTGTTTCTTCTGATGTGAATACATAACCAACAATCATACCTAATAATATGAATACGGTTGTGATTAATAGTATGGCTAAAGATACATTACTTAGTGTAGAAGCCAAGGATGGATTTATAGCCATCATAACACCAAATACAACTATTAATTGAACGGTTATAATCAAAATGTTTGTTAAGTAAGTTGCTAAAACAAAAATTCCTGAATTTGTGGGCGAGATAAAATTTCTGAAATAAGCAGATGAGATTTTTTCTCTTATAACAGTTATTGAAGATAGTAATAATGAAACAAACATAACTATCATCATTATTAATGTGGGGAATAAGTAATTAATGTGTGTTTTTTCTCTTGAGATTGGCTTTGTAACTGTTTTAATCGGACTTACTATAGAGTCAACATCTGTTACCTCAATTGCCTCTATTTTTGTTATTATTGAATCTGTTGAATCTTTAACATCTTGTATTCTTTGATTATTTGCTGAGATGTCTTCTTTTAAAGAAGAGATGCTTGTTAATACATTATCTCTTGTGGATGATTGGCCGGAAATATCTTTGAATAATGCTTTTAATGAGATTACTAAATCTTCAAGTTGGGTAAACTTTCTTGTTTCATTGAAATCTGTTTTTAACTCATTTGTTTTATTTTGTATTTCCTCTAAGATTGCGTTTGGTTCTGTAAAATCTAAATTCATACTCATTAAAGAACCTTCTACATTTGCTAACTCATC
>JAHJRB010000065.1 GCA_018831025.1 Nanobdellota archaeon
ACTAATTTTTTAGTGAAGCTTTTTAGTTCAAAAAGGTTCTTTCAAATGTGCTTGGTTTGATGAAAACAATTATTTTGAATTCTTTCCCCTTCATAGTTTTAAAAAGCGGGTTTGAAAAGGAAGCATTCCTTTCTATGAATTCTTCCCATTGCATGTAGTCTACAAATTAAAAAAAGAATGCAAGATAACAAACTAAAATAATTCTTCAGCATTTTTCATAGCCATCTTAGCATCATCTAAAGGTGAACTACTCCCAGCTTTCGCAAGGGGCTTCTTGCGACCATCTCCGAAGAGACCTTTCGCACAACCTATTGCAGAACAGGAAAGCAAGATTGTGGGAACTGCTTTACACAAACCTAAGTTCCTTAGGCATCCTGTTAGATTTAGGGTGGAAAGAGAAGTATATAAACCCTTCACTTTCATCTCCCATCTTACGAAAGGAGACTTCTCGCTTAAAAGAGTTAAATTCAATTTCACATTATGCTCCTCTAGCAAATCTAAGAAATCACTCAAAGTCATTCCAGCCAACTTAGCTGCTAATCCCAAACTTATTCTTTTATTTTTATATAGATTTAATGCTTTCATTTTTTTGCCTTCTTCTATTAAATGCCCTAAATCAATAGTTTCTTCCATGGACGCTTTTCTAAAGGGTTCTCTTGATAAATGTTTTTCTAAAAGACCCTTTTTCCACGAACGCTTTTAGTTCAAAGAGGATTTTTTGGTGAAGGTTTTTTCTCAAAAGCTTCCAATAAATTTATAAATCAAATAAAGCTAAAAACTTTTACAAGGGGCTGTAGTGTAACTTGGACTGCTCAAGGAAAATCTTAGCAGGAGTAATTTATCATCTCAGGTTTGGGACCTGAGGATCTCGGTTCAAATTTGAAGATTTTTTGTCTTCAATGAAAGTCCGGGCAGCCCCAAATTATTTTAAAACTAAGAAAACAAAAGGCTTTTAAATCCAAAATTACCCAAGTTTTTCATAGAAAAGACTCACCCAAGTAAAAAATTGCTTTTGATGAAACTTTCTCAAAGTTTCTTTTTGGTGAAGCTTTTTTCTAAAAAGGTTTAATGGGAAAAGGACAAGGAACAACCGGACGTTTTGGAGTTAGATATGGCAGAACTACAAGGACGAAGTTAAAATTAATAGAAGCAAAGCAAAAAGCAACATATAAATGCCCTTTCTGCACTTATAAAAAAGTAAAGAGAGTCTCAGCTGGTATATGGTTTTGCTCTAAATGCAATAAAAAATTTGCAGGAAGAGCATACGAGATATAAAATGGTACAATATAAATGCATTCAATGCAACAAAGTAATAAAACTAGAGTACATTAAAAGCAATATTAGATGTCCTTATTGTGGAAGTAAAATATTATTCAAGGCAAATGTAGTTTCCTCTACATTCAAATCAAAATGAATCAAGAAAAAATCCAAGAACTTCAATTTTTAGAGCAGGGAATGCAAAATTTATCGCATCAAAAACAAAGATTTGAAACAGAACTAGTAGAAATAGAAAATGCTTTAAATGAAGTATCAAAAACAAGCTCAAAACCATACAAAGTTGTTAATGGTGTTATGTTTGCTACTTCCCCAGAAGATTTAAAAAAAGAATTAAGTTCAAAAAAAGAAATTATAAGCATAAGAGTTAAAAATATAGATAAGCAAGAGCAAGAAATAAGGAAAAAAGCAGAATCTCTACAAAAAGAGGTACTTAAAGAACTTAAAAAGTAATGCTATCTCTAAGAGGAAATAAAATGAGTGAAGATAATGAAATAATCATAGAATTTAAAAAAATATTAGACGATGAATCTGTTCCTAAAAATATAAGAGCAAAAATAAGCGACATTATTTATACTCTAAATGGTAACGAAAACACAAAAGAATTTAAAACAAATAAAGTACTACAGGAGTTAGATGAAATCTCAGAAGAGGCAAATGTTCCAGAACATACAAGAACCCAGATATGGTCTATTGTAAGCCTATTAGAGAGCACAAAATAAACATAATAGAATAGAAATCTTTATATAAAACTATCATAATAATGTTGTTATCGGAGGATAAAAAATATGAAAAGCGCACTATCCAAATGGAAAGAAAAAATCTTAGGTATTCCAGATGATGAAGACCTAGAAAATCTATCAGAAGAAGACCAATACTTAGAGATTAATCCAGCAGAAACACACGATACAAAAGCGAAAATCCTCGTAAGACCTTTTATAATCAAAGAATTTCAAGATATTAAACCTGCTTTAGACTCTTTAAGAGAAGGCTACACAATAGCTTTAATTAATATAAAGCCCCTAAAAGAATCAGATATTGTAGAGTTAAAAAGGGCAGTTAACAAATTAAAGAAAACCTGCGATGCTATAGAAGGAGACATAGCTGGTTTTGGAGAGGACTGGTTAGTAGCAACTCCATCTTTTGCTCAAGTCCATAGACTTTCATCAGTTAAAGATACAAAAAACACAATAATTGATGAAGACAAAGATTTTTAATTTTTATAATTTAAATATTCCTTCAAACTTACTTTTTTAGAACCTTCAAATTGACTATCCACTAAGACTTTTTGTTGTTTGCTCCATACCTCATCCTTATTATCTCTAACAAATCTTGCCCAATATTCAATAAAATTCATTCTATCTTCCGTATTTGTTTTTCCAACTTTAAGTTTATTCATCTTCAATCAGTTTTTTATAATACTTGATTTTATTTAAATCAATATGTTCTTTAAACAATTCCTCTATATGTCTTGCATCTTCCAAATCTTTATTTGATTTTAAATAATATTTCTTAAAAGCGATTTGTCTCTCTAAAGAAGAAATAATAAGCTCTGCTTTTTTAGTAACTACCTTAATAGTATCTTCAAATATTTCTTTTTGTAAAGGTTTTTTTGCAAATTTAATCTCAAAATTAGGAATAGTTCTATCTTTCAAAGCAAATCTCAATGCAGATCCTCTCTCAAGATATTCATAAGCCTCCTTTTCATCATCAGTATTTAAACACCAATATCCATTTTTTAATAAATCCTTATACAAAATAAAAAAATTCCCTTCAGTTAATTCTTTAATAAATACGTCAACATCCTCAGTACCTCTGCTTCTTCCAAATAGGATAGCAACATATCCGCTTATAATAACATAGCGTGTATGTTTCTCTAAAATCTTTATAAAATCAATTACAAATTCGTCTAATTTATTCAAAACCTTATCTAATTTTATAGTATTTTTATCAATAAACTTCATAATATAAGCTAAGAACTAAAAATTTATAAACTCTGCGCACCCTTGTCGGATGTGTCGGATAAGATTAAGTAAAATTTATAAAACTTGTTTATTTTTACAATAGCTATGTCAGAATTAAAAGAACAAGAATGCCCTGCATGTAAAGAAAAAACTTTAACTTTAACAGAGCAAAGTTACAACATCCCGCATTTTGGAAGATGTTTTCTAATGTCTATGACATGCTCTAATTGTCATTACCATATTTCAGATGTAGAATCAGAAGAAACTAAACCGCCAATTAAAATAACTTTCACAATAGAGAATTCGAAAGATCTTAATGTAAAAGTAATAAAATCTTCTCAGGCAAGTATTAAAATTCCACAATTACGTATGTCCTCAGAATCTGGACCAAGTTCAATAGGATTTATAACAAACATTGAAGGACTTTTAAAGAGATTTAAAAAAATAGTTGAAGGGCAAAGAGACAGTACAGAGGACCCTGCTATAAGAAAAAAAGCAAAAAATTTATTAAAAAA
This sequence comes from Nanobdellota archaeon, assembly GCA_018831025.1. Classification (GTDB taxonomy): domain Archaea; phylum Nanobdellota; class Nanobdellia; order SCGC-AAA011-G17; family ARS1403; genus JAHJRB01. Next base: position 3,755 of record JAHJRB010000065.1, read on the forward strand.
ATTCTGGAAAGTTGAAACAGGAGATCTACAACTAAAGATAATTATAGAAGATCCAAGCGGCAATTCAATAATAATTTCAGAAAAAGCGAAAATTAAAAAACTATAAAGCTACTATTTCTTCACTTCCTTTAATTAAATTCCAATCTAACTTTATTAATTGTTTTATAGCTGGGTTATCTGTATTTAATTTATACAAATCCGATTTTCCAACTTTTCTTGTCTTAATAACTATATTATTTCTTTCTAATTTATCCCAAAAAGTCTGCAAAGTAGAGTAACTTACTTCTGAATTTTTAGCTATCTCCGTTAAAGGATAATCAAACAATTGAAATGTTATTAAAAAATCCAATACTTTGATAACTGGATTATTTCCAAATACTTCCAAAAATACAGTTTCACTTTTCATATTGTTTTAGAAAAAGCCCAATTTATATATAGTTTTTCTTTAACAAAACTTTAATAAATATTCTCATTCTCCATATTAAACAATGGACAACAAATACGAAGAAATAATGGAATGGGCATCTAGAAGAAGCATTTTCTATCCTTCTTGTGAAATATATAATGGACCAGCAGGATTCTGGAATTTTGGACCGTACGGAGAAACAATAAGAAGAAAAATAATAGAGCTATGGAGGAAAAAATTTGTTCAAAAAGAAAATATGCTAGAAATTTATGGCTCACAAATAATGCCTGACGAAGTATTCAAAGCATCAGGACATTTAACTTCATTTAACGACCCAATAACTCAATGTATAAGATGTAAAAATTTCTACAGAGCAGATGAATTAATTAAAAAAATAACCGGAGAAGACCATCCTGAAGCAACACCAATTGATGAACTTTCAAAAGTAATTAAAAGAAAAAATATCAGATGTCCAAAATGTGACTCTCAACTATCAAACGCGAAGAAATACAATCTAATGGTTAAAACAAACATAGGGGTATCAAATAAAGAATGTTCCTTAAGACCAGAAGCGTGCCAAACCATATTTTTAGATTTTAACAGAATGTATAAAACAATGCGCATCACTTTACCAAAAGGAATCGCACAAGTAGGAAGAGCATTCAGAAATGAAATAAGCCCAAGAAATTCTTTATTCAGAGAAATAGAATTTTCACAATTTGAAGCAGAAATATTCTTTAATCCAAAAGAGATAAATGAAATAAAAAATTTTGAAGAAATAAAAGACTATAAAATAAATCTCTTAAGATTAGATAAGAAAAAAATAGAAAAGATAAAAGCAAAAGACCTAATAAAAAAAGAGATAGTCTCAGGAAAACTAATCGCTTATTATTTAGCAAGAACCCAACAATTATATGAAAAATACGGGATTCCATTAAAAAAAATGCGTTTTAGAGAAGTTTCTAAAAATGAAAGACCATTCTACTCTAAAGAAACATGGGATTTTGAAGTTTTAACTGGTCTTGGATGGATAGAGGTAATAGCAAATAACTATCGTGGGGAATATGACTTAAAGGGACATTCAGAAGGAAGCAATAAAGATTTAAGTGTAATTGAAAACAACGAAAAATTCATTCCGCACATATGGGAAGTATCTGGAGGGGTAGATAGAACTTTTTATGTAGTTATAGATAATGCTTTTAAAAAAGAAAAAGTGAAAAAAGAAAAAAGAATTTTCCTAGATCTAATATCAGAATTATCTCCTTATGATACTGCTATTTTTCCATTAGTTAATAAAGATAATCTTCCAGAAAAAAGTAAAGAAGTCGCACAAATGTTAAAAAATGCTGGATTTAATATTTTAGAAGATACAAAAGACTCAATTGGTCGTCGTTATAGACGTTTAGATGAATGTGGCCTCAAATACGCAATAACAATTGATTATGACTCTATAAAAAATAACGACTGTACAATCAGAGAGCGCAATTCAATGGAGCAAATAAGAGTCAAGATTAAAGACTTAAAAGAAATTTTTAGAAAACTAATCTACCAAGGAATAGATTTTAATAAGATAAAAATATCTAGCCCCTAACCTGATTCCAAAATTGGATAATTTTTTTATCCGAAATTATATTTTTAGGATTATCTAAATTACCATGTGACATACTCCCACCCATAAATGGATGTGGGCTTCTTGGCTTATCTTGGAATGACATTTTCTATCCTTGATACCAACGGCATAGCCACATTGCCAATACTCCTATCTTCATTAGAGAAGAATTGGAGATACTTTTTTAA
>JAHJRB010000066.1 GCA_018831025.1 Nanobdellota archaeon
AAAGGAATGCTTCCTTTTCAAACCCGCTTTTTAAAACTATGAAGGGGAAAGAATTCAAAATAATTGTTTTCATCAAACCAAGCACATTTGAAAGAACCTTTTTGAACTAAAAAGCTTCACTAAAAAATTAGTTTTGTTTTGCTTGCTAAGGTTAATGCGTAAATAGTTTGGGTGACTACATTTTTATTTTTTGTAGACACCAGATTCTCTTTTAAGAATTTTATACTCTTTTAAGATTAAATTTAAGGTAGGTCTAATATTTCTTTTTTTCTGATATTCTTGTAATACTCCATAATATTCTCTTCTGTTTTTAAAGTATATATTCACAGGTGGAAAATTATATTTTAGTAAAATATTATTTAATAGTAATCTACCTATTCTACCATTTCCATCTAAAAAAGGATGGATGGTTTCAAATTGATTATGAATAACAGCGGAAAGTAAAATTGGAGGATATTTATTTTTATGTTTATTATACCATTCTATAAGTTCTTCCAATAAACCTCTAATTCTGTTTGAGGGTGCGCCTACATGTAAAATATTTCCTAAGGAATCTCTAACAGCAACTTCTTCTCCTTTTTTTCTGAATTTGCCGGCAAAATTTTTAGAATTTCTAAAAACAATAAAATGTAATTTTTTTATTAGAGGGATTGAAATATGTTCTTTTGTTTTTCTTATATGTTTAACTGCTTCTGCTACACCATAAGTTTCTGATATGTCTGCCCTTTTAACATCTTGCGGCCATTTATTCTCTTCTAATATTTCTTTAACTTCTTTTTGGTTTACTTCTGAACCTTCTATGGCGTTTGTACTATAAGTAAATAACTCTGTGAATTGTAGCCATTCTTTTTTTGAAAGATGCTTGATTTTTATATCAGCCTTAATTTCCAAGTTTTTAATTATGTTTAAATCATTTTTTGTTAATTCTTGCTTTAACGGATCTGATATAAGTTTATAACTTTCAATTTGTTGTTCTATTATTTGTTCTGCTCTCTCTTTTAATTTATCTAATTGTTTTTTTTGTAAATTTATTCCAAGATATCTTCTTATTTTTTTTACTTTTTTTCCTTCTCTGAATGAATGAGATAAATAATACTTCTTCTTTTTTCCTTGTTTTCTAATTTCCATATGCATATATAAGATATTGGTGACTACATATATAAATCTTTCTGTTTATGGTGGGTACATTCTCTTTTTGAATACACTATGAAGAGGAAAAAATTCATAGTAGTTATTTTCATCAAACCAAGCACATTTGAACATTGTTAAAGGTAGTTTTGTTTTAGAATCTAAGGTGTAGATTGTTAGTTGATGTATTAGAGTTTCTTATGAAATTTTATCTAATACCCTAAAAGATATATTTTTGGAATATTTTTTTAAATATATTTTAATTCTCTTATTATTTATTCTTTTTTTGAACTCTTTTAATGTTTCTTTATCTATATTTTGGTTGAAATAAATTAAATCTATAAATGTTTTTTCTATGTCAGAAACAGGGAAATAGATATTTCCTTCTTTTAGATATTCAATTCCAAAAAAATACTTTGGAGAGATTCTATGTAATACTATATTATTTTCCGAGACTTTTCTAATTCCCTGCCTTATTTTTTTAGTTGTAATTATTATTGGATTTGTTTCTTGCTCCCATAATCCATGAATACTTAATGCATTTTGTAAACCTAAATAAGAAGGTTTGAAACAGAAAACTGCTAATGAAGGATCTTCTTCTAGACTATAATATCCTTTTGTAATTCTTTTAATCTCTCCTTTTTTAAGCATATTGTTTATTAATAAATAAATATAATCTTTTCTTTTTTTTGGAATAAATTTTTTTAAAGAACTAAGATTCACTATAATGTTCTTCTTAAAAAAACTCCTTATATCCTGGATATATCTTATTTTGCCCATCTTCTAATATAATCTAACATATTTTTTATGGTAGGGATTAATCCTGAAATTATAATTGCTTTTAGATTTTCTTCATCTTCAGGAGGAGTGAAATTTTTCATAAAATTTTTTAAATCTTTGTTAATTAATTTACTTTCTTTAATGTGCCTTAATAAGAAGAATATATCATATAAATCTCTGATTTTTTTTCTTTTTTTATAAGTGTTAATTTTTTCTTTTATTAAGTCTTCTGGAGTTAGTGTGAAAATATTTATTTGCATTCCTTCAGAGTTTTCATATTCTTTTAAAATGGGATTTTTTATATTTTTGAAGAGCGCTTCAAATCTTACTAAAGTATTATTAAATTTTAAAACAGAATAAAGAGAATTTTCTTTTATCCTTTTCTTTTTTATTTCAAAGCCTTTTTTTTCTAAATGCTCAAAGAATTTATTTATTTTTATTTTGTCTTTTTTTATATAAACATCTATATCTTCTGAAAACCTGTTTCCTTGATAGCATCTCCATATAACTGTTCCTCCATGAATTACTGCTTCTGGAAGATAATCATATAATCCTTCTACTATTAAATCCTGAGCATATGCTATATCTTTATGTGCTCTTCTCTTTAACTTTAAATTTATTGGAAACATTTGATTAACCTATCTTATAGATATGTATAGGTTACGTTTATTTATAAATCTATCGGTTCTGTGAGGTAAGATTTGTTTGTTCTCTATGAAAGGAATGCTTCCTTTTCAAACCTGCCTTATTTTTTAATTTGTAAACTACATGCAAAGGAAAAAATTCATAGTAGTTATTTTCATCAAACCAAGCACATTTGAACATTGTTAATGGAAGTTTAGTTTTAGAAGCTAATGCTAATGCGTAGATTGTTAATTGTTGAATTGGCTGCTCTTTATTTGTATTTGGTTTGTAGTCTAAAATATGGATTAAATTGTTTCTTATTTGTAATAGATCTATATGGTCTACTAATTTATTCTTATTAATCTAAGTTAATTTTGAATGACTTTGGGGTTGTTGCTTCTGTTTTTACTTTTGTTCCAATTTTTACTCCGAATTCTCGGAGCCTATCTGGTAAAATGAGTCCCATGGAATTACCTATTTTAATTATTTTTCTTTCCGCATCTATAATTTGATGCAATTGTTTTAATCTTATGTATTCCTTTGCTTGAGTTTTGGTTAGTGTTGTGAAGTTACATTTTGAGCAGACCATAGCTTTGGTTTTAACACTATCAAAATCTATTGTCCTTTCTTTTAAATACCCTCCGCAATCACATCTTATCTTCCTTTCGTTGGCCATACTGTTTTCACCTCAATAAAATTTTTATGATATCTTACAATTATTATGTAAGTTATATTTTCTTTACCGAAATATCTTTTGAAACATATTTTGTTTGGTTTTTCACATTTATTTTCAAATACTTTTCCTGTTCTTACTGTTTCTTCAATTTTATCTAAATCTAAGTTCCAATATTTTTTTCTATCGAATAAATGTGGATCAAATGTTATTTCTGCTTTTTTCCTATTTAATTGTTTTTCTAAGTCTTCAATCCACATAAATCCCTCTTAATTTGTTATAACTAATGTTATAACTGCTATTTAAACTTTGCTATTTTTGTTTGATCTCTTTGAATTCTTTTATTTTTTAATTTATAGACTACATGCAATGGAAAGAATTCATAATAGTTTTTTTCATCAAAGTAAGCACATTTTATGTGGTATAATCTTATTCCTGTTAATCTGCTTAAGGCTAAAGCGTAGATAGTTAGTTGCTCTATGGGTTTTTGTTTACAGGCGCTTGGTTTGTAGTCTAAGATGTAGATATTTCCATTTCTTATTTGCAGAAAATCAATATGTCCTGTTATGTATTCATCTTCTTTTAAAGTAATTGGGATATCAAAGCCTAGTTCAAATTTGTAATGGTTAATATCATCCCTCCCGATTAATACTGCTAATTCTGTTGCTATAGTTGTTGAGTCATTAGCTATCATAAAATCCTGCAATGCTTCGTGCCTTGCTTTATTGTTGCTAACTGCCTGAAGTATAAAGTTTGCTGATTTTGTTGCGAAATTTGTTTTGGGGGTTATTTTTACTTCATCTAAATTGAAAATGTTTTTATAATCTGATGCTCTCTTGCTTGAGTTTTGGAAGATTTGATTAGGGCATTCTGCTATTGCTAATTCTAAAAATTCTTGTAATGGATGGAATTTCTGATTTCTGAATTCTTCATTTAAAATGAAATCTAGTTTTGCCCTATTATATTTGAAATTATAGATTTGCTGATGGAACAATTTTGCTTCCTGGATTATATCTTTTTTATAATTTTTATTTGCAAAGTCTCTCATTCTTAGAAATGGAATGTATCTTTCATATTCTTTTAGCCAATTTGAAATAATTTGGTGCGTTATTTTTATGCCATGTTTTTCTGTTATTATTTTTGCTGTTTCTTCAAGGGAGTTCAATCTATTGTAAAAAGTGATTGTATCAATTATTAATTTTAAAGGGTAGGTTTTATTTTTTGTTATTAGAGGGGTTATTTTTTTATTGCAGTTTTTACAGAAGTAGATTTGAATTTCTTCGTATTTCTTTTTCCTTTTGCCTTTTTTTGTTAATTTTCCCTGGCAGTAAGGACATTTTTCTAATTGTTTATAGTTATCTAACGCTTGCTTCTTATTGAGATTGGTTATTTTTAGCTGTGGCATTTTATATTTCTTTTAATTTTTTTATAGTTTCCAAATCAATATCAAATTTCTTTTCCATGAAGACCCCTTTGAAAGAATCCATAAATTCCTTCTTTTCCAATAAAGAAAGCAAATAATTAATATTATTTTTTAATTTATTCTTATCTATGTTTTTTAAGAATTCTTTTATTTTGTTTGTATCAATATCTTTGCTTAATGCTACTATGTCCCTGAAATCTGTCAATCTTCCTGCCTGTAACTTTAAAGCAATTAACAATTCTTTACTTGGAATTTTAATTTTAATCTCTTTTTCCAATCCTTTTATGGTTTTTAATGATGAATTACTATTTATTTTGTCAAAACTTAATGATGAATCTGTCTGCCTTATCCCCATTCCACCAACTAATAAATCTATACTTACATTTAATTCGTTTTTCTTCTCAAATCTTGCAAACTTGGTTGAATATAAATTTTTGAGTTCTTTTGATTTTGTTTTCTTGAATTTTTTGCTTTCTAATATTTTTTCAAATTTTTCTATATCATCTGATCTAATAACTATATCTGCATCTACTGAAAATCTGTGTTTATAGGCTGAAATAGCATATCCTCCTATTAGTATAAAATTTAATCTATTATCTATAAAAGTTTGCAATATTTCAAATATTGTGTTCTCCCTTTGGATATACTGTTCAAACATAATTAGTCTCTCTGTATATTGTATTTATTTTTTTATTATACATTTCTTTAATCATTTCCAATGCCGGCTGAAAATTGTAAATGTTTTTTTTCATGAATTTAATCGTGGTATTTAATGAATCCACAGGAACATTATTTAACCATGAAATTTTAAAGTCGTCTGATATTTCTATGTGATAAGAAATTCCGGTTTTTGCATTTATCTTCAAATTTAACTTTTTGCAATGATACTGTAAAATATTTAAATGGTCTTTTTTTACTTTAATAAAAATTGGATAGTGATCTTTGTATCTTGCTATGTTATATCCCCCTTTAGTCCATATAAATACTGAATCTGTGCCTGTGAAGCAATATTGAATTCCAAACAAATCCAAAACTGAATAATAAAAATTTATGTCTTTTGAAAAATTTGTCTTTATGTAATTTAATGTGTTTTGGTAAAATTTGTTAGTTTCATTTAATATTAATTTTGATTTGTATTCTTTGAAAACTTCTAAATTAATCAATTGCCTGCACCATTTATGAGTCCACCCATAGCTTAATTTTATTCTCTTGGCTATTGAATTCATTGAATCCTGTTTTCTTGCAGTAATAATTATCTTCATTACATATGGGTTTAATATTTCTATATTCATAGTTATCATTATAGTGATAACTAGTATTTAAATGTTATGGTTATCATTATAGTGATAGTTATCTTTTTTCCTGTGTTTTGTTTTTATCATATTCTGCTATTCTTTGCCAGGCTTTTCTTAGATTTAATGTCTTTATCTTTTGTCTTTGGTAGTTGCTTAGAAGTTTGGCTAGAATTTCTGTTGCTTCATTAGAACCTGCGGTTCCAATACCTCC
>JAHJRB010000067.1 GCA_018831025.1 Nanobdellota archaeon
TGATATTGCAGAAACAAAAGGAAATAGCGGAGATGCTACTTGTAGTGCTGCTGAGCAAGGTCCTTGTCAATGGATAGAAAGGAAATTTGGAAGTTCTGGTGGTTGGAAAACATACGGTGTTGGTTGTTCATATAATACGTTGCCACAATATCAAGCGTATGATTATAAGGCAATGTGTAATGAGCTTGTTATTGAATCTGTAGATGACCAAGAAGAGGATGTAAATGTGGTGGAAGACCCTGCAAAAATTGAAGGAGATGTTGATGGAGATGGTGATGTGGATTTTGATGATTTTTTCTTATTAGCTGATCAGTTTGGTGGGAGTGGAAGCGCCGATTTTGATAATAGTGGGACTGTTGATGAGGATGATTTTCTTGAATTAGCTGGTAATTTTGGAGCTGTGACAGAAGAACCTATTGCTCTTCTTGAATGTAATTATTATTATTGGTTTGATGATTCTCAAACTACTTGTGAATATAAACAATTTTGTGGTCAGTATATGTATAATGGCTTACAAACATTTGAAACCAGATCAGAATGTACAACAGCAGCAAATACACCAACTATTTCACCAGTACAACCAACTACAACTTGTAATAACTATTACTGGATAGATAACAACAATAAAAATTGTGAGTATAAAGAATTCTGTGGTCAGTATGTGTATCAAAGTCTAAGAACTTTCGAAACAGAACAAGAATGTAAGGATGGACTACCGACACTATGTTATGCGGTTTATGAACCAGTATGTGGCTCAGATGGAAAAACTTATTCAAATAATTGCTATGCTAAAGTGGCGGGAATTACTGTAGCTTATAATGGAATTTGTGTCAGAACGAGCGGACTTGTAGTTTCAGCCCCTGTTGCATCTGTTGGGATTACTATACCGGTTATTTTAGATTTAGATTGTGGAGTGACATGCGTTCAGAAGAGAGGGAATGAAATGGGGACTTGCTCTTCAAATCTTTATGAAGATTTATTGAAAGATCATATAAAAATAAGAAATTGGATAATTTTTAAGAATGAAAATTGTCCACAAGGTACTAATTGTTATTGTTATAATCCTTCTGAGCAGGAGATTATTCCTGTTGTTATGAGAGATATTGAAATTAATGGAGAGTGTTCATCAGATGAGAGTTGCGAAAGTGGATTCTGCAAGTATGATTCTTCTCGTGGTGCTGAAATATGTGTTGAGGGATGTTCCCATCTTGGTATCGGTATCGCTCAATGTTCCGGTGAATGTATGTGGTTAGGTTCTGCCAGTGCTCCTGGGGGAGTTTGTATAAACAGAAACGGCAGGCAAAAACTTTTAGATTTGATGCCTAGATATTTGAATGGACACGTTAGTGATAGGGCTGAAGCGTTAAGAGATGCTGTACAAATCATAGAAGATTATCATATTAATTATGGAGAATACCTTGAAGGAATGAGAACTATTGTTAGTAATTTAGGTTTGCAAAATCAAATTACCATTCCTACATTTAATTTGATTAAAATTTCTGGAAATGCTGTAAATGTTAATACAAGATTAGAAAAGTGTCCTGATTTTGATTCTAATGGGAAAGTTGATTTTGATGACTTCTTTATGTTTGTTGATGTATTTGGACAGAATGTGGACTCTTTAAATAATAAATTTGATTTAAATATGGATATTTATAATACTATTGGCTTTGGTGATTTTTTTAGATTTGCTGATAATTTTGGAGAAGATGTGAGTTGTTACTCTTCTAATCAAGAATATACAATATCTAAAAGAGAAGGGACTTGCGATGCTAATGGAATTTGTAGTTATAAGTTTAATGTTAAAGCTAGATATCCTGGAGATGGAGATAAGTTAAATGTTTTAATGGGAGAAAATTCAAAAGAGATTACTATTAATTTTGCTGAAAGTAATGGTCAAGCTGGAGGAGCTGGATGGACTTCTTATGCTATTAAAGAACTTACTAGCTCTACTATAAAGGATGTAACTGGATTGGCTGTAAATAATAATGCTCAACAAAGAAGCAGATTTGACTGCGGATTGAGAGTTAATCCAGAGCTTTGTTGCCCTGTTGGTTATATTTCAAGTAGTGATAATTCAAGATGCGTTGTTATACCAATAATGCCTACTGAAAAACTGGTTGTGACTACTAGTGTAGTTTCTGCAGACTTTAATAATGATGGGGCTGTAAATTTTGTTGATTTCTTTATGTTTTCAGATAATTTTGGGGAAGATGTAGAATATTATTCAATCTATGATTTAGATGGAGATAAAGATGTTGATTTTGATGACTTCTTTTTATTTGCAGATAATTTTGGATTAGTTCTAGATGTAGGTGTTTCTGATGATACTTGCCCGTTGGGAACAACAAAATGTGCGGATGGAATTTGTAAAGTAAATTGTGTAGTTCCTATTACTGAAAATAGAGTAATTTCTTGTGAATATAAATATTGGTTTGATGATTCCCAAACTATTTGTGGATATAAACAATTTTGTGGACAATATATGTATCAAGATTTAAGAACATTTAATACTTTAGATGAATGTGAGGCTGTAATAGATTCTTGTGTAGAAGAAGGAGATTTTATCCCTGCTGAAATGTCAAATACTCTTCAATGTTGTGAAGGTCTTATAGCTATTGATAATATATTTTTAGATACTTCTGTTCATGATAATCCTTCTTATATTAGTGGTAATTGTATATCTGCTAATGGTGAAAAGATTTGTGTTGATGAAACTATTGTTGGAAATCATAATTGTGATGATTATGAATTTGAGAATCATTGTACTGTTCCAGAAGATTGTCGTGGGTGTTATTTAGAAGGAACAAATCCTAGTTGGCATTATCAAGAAAAATGTTGTCCTGGCTTAACAAGGGTTAAAGATTTTTCTTCAATTTATGAAGAGGGTATATGTATTGAGGGATCTTCTTTTGGATATCATTGTTTGAAATGTGGGGATGATATATGTGATGAATATGAAGATCCTTGTGTATGTCCTGAGGATTGTTCTTGGAATATTAATTGTGTAAGTGAAGGAGGAAGTCTAGGATCTAAAGTTGGAACATCATGGATTGCTGTCTTCAATGCGATTACAGTAACTTCTAATGAAAGAGAATGTTGTGAAGGTCTTGTTCCAACCGTGCCTATGATTAGTACTTTTGGTGAAAGAATATGTACTCGACTTTAAGATTAGACATTAAAAATTATACATGTCCTAATGGTTGTAGACTTGGAGCATGCATTTAAAACCATAACCTTTATCTATTCTTAATAATTTTTAATAAAAATGAAGCATAATTTTAAAGTAACTTTAATTTTAGTTACTTTGTTTTTATTAGCACAGTTAACCGGTCTTATTGTTATTTCTAATTATATAACTACGCAAGATGTTGTTAAGGAAGTTGAAGTTGATGGAATTAAACAAGAGATTATTGTTCAGGTACAAAATTGGAATGAACTTCCTTATGGCATTGAAAGACCGGAAGTAGAAGAAAGTAGAAGTTATGTAGGAATTGCAATTAGTATTTTGATTGCTACTTCTTTAGCTCTTTTATTAATAAAATTTGAGGCTAAGTTGCTTTGGAAAATTTGGTTTTTTTTAAGTGTGTTGTTTACTCTTTCTATTGCTTTTAATGCTTTTATTTTACAAAATTTAGCTATAGTATTCGCGCTTTTTTTAACTATATGGAAAGTGTTTAAGAATAATGTTTATGTACATAATTTTACAGAGCTATTTATATATGGTGGCTTAGCTGTAATATTTGTTCCGATATTAAATATTGTTTCTATTTTTGTTTTATTGTTTTTAATTTCTCTTTATGATATGTACGCTGTTTGGAAAAGTAAACACATGATTAAGATGGCGAAGTTTCAAGCTAAGATGAAATTGTTTGCGGGGCTATTAATTCCTTATGGGAAGAAAAAAACAGCTATTTTGGGTGGAGGAGATTTGGGATTTCCATTAATATTTACAGGAGTTGTTTTTAAGAATTCAGGATGGGAAGCTTTAATTATTGTATTAACAACTACAATAGCATTATGGTTGCTGTTAATTAAAAGTAAGAAAAATAGATATTATCCGGCTATGCCTTTTATTTCAATTGGTTGTTTAGTAGGATATTTATTAACACTTTTAATTTAAAATAAATTTGAATAAAAAATTACTTAGTTTGCTTTTTTGAATTCTTGTGATTTACAAACACATCTTAAACCTGTTGGTATGCTTAAAGTTCTGTTTGTGTATATTGCTCCGCAATTAAGACATTTGAAGTTCATTGTATGCTATATATTAGAAACTCTATTTATAAATCTTCCTATTTGTTATTATTTGAACGTAGTTACATAATCTTTAAAAAGCATGTCAAACTCCAATTCTCTAATGGCTGAAGATAAAACAACTGCAAAGGTTTTAGATTTGATGAAGAAACCTGATAATATTAGAAATATTGGAGTATGCGCACATATTGATCATGGTAAATTTTAGGAGGAATTCTCTTAAAAACCAAGAACGACATTCTCCGACAATCTACTAGCTGGAGCTGGTATGATTTCAGAGGCATTAGCTGGAAAACAACTAGTGCTGGATTTCCATGAAGATGAGCAAGCTAGAGGAATCACTATTGATAGTGCTAATGTTAATATGGTTCATACATTAGAGGGAGAAGATTATCTTATTAATTTAATTGATACGCCGGGGCATGTTGATTTTGGAGGGGATGTAACAAGAGCTATGAGGGCTGTTGACGGAGCCTTAGTTGTTGTTTGTGCTGTAGAGGGAATGATGCCTCAGACTGAAACAGTATTAAAGCAAGCTTTAAAGGAAAGAGTTAAGCCTGTTCTTTTTATAAATAAAGTTGATAGATTAATCAAAGAGCTTAAATTAAAACCAGGGGCTATGCAGGAAAGATTATTGGGGATAATAAATGAGGTTAATAGATTTGTAAAAGGTATTGCTCCTGAAGAATTTAAAGAGAAATGGGTTTGTAATGTTCAAGATGGCAGTGTCGCTTTTGGAAGTGCATTCCATAATTGGGCTTTAAGTTTTCCATATATGCAAAAAAATAATATTTCATTTAAAGATGTTATAGAAGCTTATGAGAAAGAAAATGTTAAAGGTTTAGCTAAGAAAGCTCCTTTACATAAAGTTGTGCTGAATATGGTTATTAGACACCATCCGAGTCCTATTCAGGCTCAGAAGTATAGAATACCTAAGATCTGGCATGGGGAGATAGAGAGTGAACTTGGTAAGAGTTTAATTAATTGTGATGCAAATGGTCCTGTTGCTTTTGTTGTTACTAAAATTGTTGTAGATAAACATGCTGGAGAAGTTGCTGCGGGTAGATTATTTTCAGGAACTGTGAGACAAGGACAGGATGTTTATATGAATGGCGGTAAGAGACATGTAAGATTGCAGCAGATTAATTTGTATAGAGGAGCTATAAGAATTCAGGTGGATAATGTTCCAGCGGGAAATATTGCCGGATTAGTTGGACTTAAAGATGCTTTTGCCGGGGAGACAATTAGTCAAGAACCAATAGAACCTTTTGAGGCTATAAAACATATTTTTGAACCTGTTGTTACAAAAGCTATAGAAGCTAAAAAACCTAGTGACTTGCCTAAACTAGTTGAAGTGCTTAAACAAGTCAATAAAGAAGATCCTACTATTGAAATTGAAATTAATGAAGAAACTGGAGAGCATTTATTACATGGTATGGGAGAACTACATCTTGAAGTTATTGAAAACAGAATTAGAACTGAAAAAGGAGTAGATGTAACTAGTAGCCCACCGCTTGTCGTTTACAGGGAGACTGTAACTTTTAAAGGTCCAGAAGTTGAGGGAAAGAGTCCAAATAAACACAATAAGTTCTATTTTAGTGTAGAACCTCTTGGTGATAAAATCTATAATGCTATTAAAGCCGGAGAAATACCTGAAATGAGGTTTAAGAAAAAAGATCCGGTACTTTGGAGTAAATTTACTGAACTTGGAATGGATGCTAAAGAAGCTAGAAATGTTGTTCAGATATTTAAAGGGAATATGTTACTTGATAATACAAGAGGTATAGTTCACATTGGGGAGATAATAGATCTGGTTTCTGATGGTTTTGAACAGGTTATGGTTGCTGGTCCTCTTGCTAGAGAGCCAGGAAATAAAATATTAGTAAGATTGCTAGATTGTAAACTGCATGAAGATGCGATTCATAGAGGTCCTGCTCAAGTGTTACCTGCTGTAAGAGATGCTTTAAGAGAAGCTATGTTAAGAGCAGGTGCTGTAATTTTTGAGCCTTTACAGACAATACAAATAGAAGCTCCTGAGGAATATATGGGAGAAGTTTCTAAATTAATACAAAATAAAAGAGGACAATTGCTTGATATGGAGCAAGAAGGAGGGAGGATAACTGTAAAAGCTAAATTGCCTGTGGCTGAGATGTTTGGACTTACTTCTGATTTGAGAAGTGCAACTGGCGGAAGGGGAAGCCACTTCTTAGTTGATCAAGGATTTGAAAGATTACCTAGAGAATTACAAGAAAAAGTTATTAAACAGATTAAAGAGAGAAAAGGGATGAGTACGGAGAGTTAATTGTAACCCCACGTTAGTAATAACCGAAAGATTTATAAATCCTTAAACTTCTAAAATTTTAATTAAGGAGGATTGGAGCTAAAATGGCTAAAGAAAAACCACATATTAATTTAGTATTTATCGGTCATGTAGACGCAGGAAAATCTACTACAGTTGGAAGACTAATGTATGATTCTGGGATATTACCAGAACAAGAATTAAGAAAATTACAAGAGAAAGCAAAAGAATTAGGTAAATCTGGATTTGAATTTGCTTTTGTTATGGATAATTTAAAAGAAGAAAGGGAAAGAGGAGTTACTATTGATTTAAGCCATCAAAAGTTTGTTACTGATAAATATGAGTATACGATAATTGATGCTCCAGGACACAAAGATTTTATTAAAAATATGATTACTGGAACATCCCAAGCTGATGCGGCTGTATTAGTTGTAGCTGCTACAGATTCTGAATTACAACCACAAACTAAAGAGCATTTGTTCTTATGCAAAACACTTGGTGTTAAACAATTAGCTATTGCAATTAACAAAATGGATGCTGTTAAATATGATCAAGCTAAATTTAATGCTTTAAAAGAAAAATTAACTGAGTTGCTTAAAAAAGTTGGTTACAAACCAGATACAGTTACATTTTTGGCTATTGCATCTTTACTTGGAGATAATGTATTTAAGAAATCTGAAAATATGAGCTGGTATACTGGACCAACCATTAGAGAGCAAATGGATTTATTTACTCAACCAGAAAAGCCAACTAATTTACCATTAAGACTACCTATTCAGGATGTATATAACATAACTGGTATTGGTGTTGTTCCTGTTGGTAGAGTTGAAACTGGAGTAATGAAAGTTGGAGACAAAGTTATTGTAATGCCTGGAAGAGAAGGTAAAGGTGTAGAAGGAGATGTAAAAAGTATTGAAATGCACCATGAACAAGTTACTATGGCTGAGCCGGGGGATAATATTGGATTCAACGTTAGAGGCATCGGTAAAAAAGATATTGCTAGGGGAGATGTGCTTGGACATGTTGATAGCCCACCTACAATAGCTAAAGAATTTACTGCACAGATTATTGTATTGAATCATCCAACTGTATTGACTGCGGGTTATACACCTGTATTCCACATACATACAGCACAAGTTGCATGTACAATAGCTGAGCTGCAAAAACAATTAGATCCAGCTACTGGTCAAGTATTAAAAGAACATCCAGACATGCTAAAGAACGGAGATGCAGCTATAGTTAAGGTAATACCTACAAAGCCACTTGTAATTGAAAAAAAATCTGATATTCCACATATGGCAAGCTTTGCTATAAGGGATGCAGGTAATACAGTTGCTGCAGGTATGTGCATAGACTTAGTTAAGAAATAGAAGCTTTTGAAAAAACCTTCACCAAAAATCGGAAAGGTTCTTTTAAATTTTTTCTTTTTTTATTTAAAAGTTAAATATACATAGAATATAATTACTAGAACTACGAATAATACAAAAAATTTAGCTGGGATTTCTATTTTAGATTTGTAATCATCAAAATACCTTACTAAGCCGCCTATGCCGGAAGGCATGCGTATTTGTTCTTGTGCCATATTGAAATAAGATATATTTTAATTTATAAAGTTAATGGATTTAAAAAAAGTAGGAGGCTAATAAGCCGCATTCTGTTAGGTTTCTTCTAAGAAGAATAACCTATTCTAGCATTCAACTTTGCGTCTTTAAATGACTTGCACCTGCCAGGACTCACCGTTTCATCGTATTCTTTTGACAAGTTCAGTTAGTTCTCGTCCCCTTCGCAGGAAATTTCGTGAACATCATTACGCCAAAAGACCGTGTCGTTTCTGCGTGGTTGCCTTCCATTTCTGGAACTCTACTTAAAGAGTGGCATTTTTATGGTGTGCGGACTTTCCTCAGCGAACCTTTTTCAAAAAAAGCTTCACCAAAAAGCAAAACTTTTCTTAAGAGGTTCTCCGTTTGCTAGATAAGCCACCTACCAATAGAATTTAATAAATTTTAGTTTTTAAAGTTATTGTTTTGAAAATAAAGAAGAAAGCCAATTTAAGATTTTTTCAAAGAAATTTGGTTCTGGGATTGTGATTTCTTGAGATTCTACGTTAACTGTTATTGTTGCAGATGTTTTTTCTGGTGGAATAGGTTCTTTTGGTTTTTCTGTAAATACGCATTTTCTTGGAATTCCTAAGCAACTGTCTTCTGTTAAGGCATTATTGTCATTACAATCTGCATTTGAATTACACTCATTTAAACATTCATTGTTGTTGCTTAACACACAGCTATTACACTTACTTTCTAGTCTTAATTTTGCATAATCTGTTTTAATGTCTCTTACTTCTACAAATACATTGTTAACAGTTTTTGCATCATTATCTGCTATTATAGCTTTAACACCATTTACACATACAATTACCTTATCCCCTTTACTATCTAGTCTAAGTAATGTAACATTTTGGTTTTCAATTTCTACACTTTCAAGCGGTTTAAGGTCTTGAGTTAATGTTTTTGCTTCTATAATTGGGACTAATAAAAGTACTAAGATTATTGCTAAAATGGCTGTTTTCATGATTTTATAGTGTAAGAAAAGAATTAAAAAGGTTACTAAAAAACGCCGGGACTGGGATTTGAACCCAGATACCCAAAAGGGTCAAGCTTTATGGTTTTCGTAATTCCAGGCTTCTTCGCGAATACTTTTGATGAAACTTTTTTCAAAAGTTTCTGTGCGATACCAGATTACGCGTTCGGGAAAAAATAATATTTTCTATCCCGGCATAAATCTATGCTCCCGGCTTTATACTTTTTATCTAAAATATCGTTTATAAATTTTTGGTTGGATTCTTTTTTTATTAATATCTCAAAAACAGGAAGCCTATTTTTACGAATATAAGGTCCATTCAGGTTATTTAGTATTTTTAAGTTAATTGCTCTTTGTTTTATCTAGGCAACCATCTCCATAAAAGAAACCCCTGATAAAACTCCTTTTTACTTTTATATTTCCATGAATTATTTCTCTTGGTACTTTCCATCTGCTACATCCAAAGTCTGAGTAACTTATTAATCTATCAATAATATCCCATCTTGTTATGAAAATTCTGCATAAGTCAATGTGGGTCATACTTATTTTAGTTGAGTAATCAAATTCTTTTTTTAATAGTTTCTGGAAGTGATATACTAGAGGTATGTTTTTATTAGAAAATTCTAAAACTCTTTGCCTTTTATTTTTTCTTAAATAGTGTTTTTTTCTCCTTTTATCATAAGTTGTACAATCCACACGATAATCCCTATAATATCCTTCTGAACATAATAAGCCGAGTATTTCTGCTATATTTTCATTCATGAAATAGTAAAGCATGTTGCTTATAAATGCTTTACGGGGGTATGGCGGATGTGTCGGATGAGTTGAATATATATTTTAGAAATTAAATATTTATTCAATCATCTCGATTTGTATATTTACCTGTTCAGGAATAGGAACACGCATTATTAATCTTAAAGCTTTTTCATCTACTCCTAAGTCAATTAAACGCTTGTGAATTCTCATTTCATATCTTTCCCAGGATGCTTTTCCTTCACCATCTGGACTTTTTCTAGTTGTTAGTTTTAATTTTTTAGTGGGCAATGCTATAGGTCCAGCTAATTTAACTTTAGTTTTCTTTGCAATATCCTGGATAGCACTGCATATTTCATTTAACTGATGAATATCTGCACTTGCTAAACTTATTCTTGCTTTTGGCATGTTTTTTAATGGCAAAATTGTATTTATAAATTTAACTAATGGGTCAGTAGATAGGAA
>JAHJRB010000010.1 GCA_018831025.1 Nanobdellota archaeon
AATCTTCCCCAAGAACTATCTGCTATGTTTTTAGCATTATAATATTTTTGCTCCATCATTTGTTTTATATTTAAGTCTTCTACAAAAATTATTTTGCTTTTTCTAATATAAAAAGTAGATAATTTATGCAGGAAATCATCTCTTTTATTGCTTATAGTTTCATAAGTCTTGGCTAATATTTTTCTCGCTTTTAATCTATTCTTACTTCTCAATTTCTTTCTTGATAAATTTTTACAAGCTTGCCTTAATAACTTTTTATTCTCTTCAAAAAATTTAGGATGTTCTACATAATTTTCTTCTGAGTCTACCAAATAATGATTTATTCCTAAATCAATGCCTAATTCTTTGTCTGCACATATTCTTTGTTCTTTATAATCTGCAATTATTGTAGCATACCATTTATCACAGCTTCTTTTAATAACAATCTGTTTTATAGTTCCTAAAACTTCTCTATGTTGTAATATTTTTATATTTCCTATTTTAGATAAATGTAATAAATCGTATCTACTATTTCTTTTTATTAGTTTGAACCCAGATTGATTATAAGTGAAAGTTTTGAACCAATCCCTTCCTTTATATCTTAATCTACCTACTTTCTTTTTATTCTGTTTTAACTGTCTTAATGCTGATAAGTTTGAGAATAGCCTATAACATTCATACTGTAAGGTTTTAGAGTAAACTTGTTTTAATTCTGGTTCGCATATCTTTAAATCTGGAATAATTCCCTGTATTTGAGATTTATCTATTTGTATTTGATTATTTAATTCAGATAATAAAAAATTATATGTTTTTCTGCACATTTCTAAAGCAAACTCGAATTTACTTACTTGTTCTTTATTTGGGTATAATCTCAGTTTATATGCTTTCACATTTAGTATCAAAACCTAATTCTTTATAAGCTTCACGCGGGTCTGTCGGATGTGTCGGATGAGTTGAAAAAATATTTTGTGGTGTATATTTTTACTAATTTATGTTTTACCAAAGATTTAAATATTTTGGAAGGAGACTTCTTAATATATTAATTAAAGAGAGGTGAATATATTGTTTGAAAAGTTAAATGAGCAGTTAAATCAGCTTTTTAAGAAGAAAGAAGCGGTTAAGGAAGGGAAAAAAGAAGAAACTGTTTTTAAAATAGATTTTAGTTCAAATCAGAAAACTGTTAATTTTCCTGAAAGTGAAGATAAGAGTAAAATAGATTTTAGATATCCGCTTATTATTCCCTATGCTTATTCTCATATTGTTTGGGATGAAGTTCAGAGTGAATTAATCTATAAGATTGAAGAACCTATTTTAGATCAAAGAGAAAAAGAAACTTTGGTTATGCTGGAGCAAGGTGTTAAAGAATTTATTAATATGAGCTTTATAGCTGTTAAAGAAAAAGAGACTTTAATAGAATTTTTAGAAAAGAATGTTCAGGTTTTATTAAGAGAGTTAAATATAGACTTAGATAAGAATTCTTATTTGAAAATAATGTATTATATCTATAGGGATTTTATAGGTTTGAATAAAATTGAGCCATTGATGAATGATATTTATATTGAGGATATTGAATGCAATGGTAAAAATAGTCCTGTTTATATTGTCCATAGAAGATATGGAAATATTAGGACTAATATTGTTTACAAAGACTTTGATGAATTAACTAGTTTTGTTGAAAAATTAGCTCAAAAATGCGGAAGATTTATTTCTTATTCCACTCCTATTGTAGATGGAGTGCTTCCTTCAGGAGATAGAGTTAATGCGACTTATACAGAGGATGTTAGTTCAAAAGGACCTACTTTTACCCTCAGAAAGTTTTCTAGAGAGCCTTGGAGTCCGATGAAGCTAATGCAAGCGGGAAGCATTAGTCCTGAGATTTTGGCTTATTTATGGCTATTAGTTGAAAATGGATCTAATATATTAGTTGTTGGAGGAACTGGAAGCGGGAAAACTTCATTTATAAATGGACTGGCTTTTTTTATTCCTCCAGAGGATAGAATTGTTTCAATTGAAGATAGTAGAGAGATTCGTCTTGAACATGAGAATTGGCTGCCCAGTGTTGCCAGAGCAGGCATTGGAGCTGGAGAAGAAAAGGCTGGAGAGGTAACTATGTTTGATTTATTGAGGAGTAGTTTTAGGCAAAGACCTGATTATATCATAGTTGGAGAGATAAGGGGTCAAGAAGCCAATGTATTATTCCAAGCAATGGCTGCAGGACATGCTTCTATGGCTACTATGCATGCAAATGATGTTAAGACTGTTATAAGGAGATTACAAACACCCCCTATTAATCTATCTCCTAGTTTAGTTGAAATTTTAGATGTTATTTGTTTAATGACTTTTGCTAAAATAAAAGGGGCTGATAGGAGAAAGTTGTCTGCTATACAGGAAATATTAAGTGTAAGTGAAGGGGGGAATGCTGTTGTGAATGTTCCTTTCAAGTGGGATCCTATGAATGATGTGTTCTTGTTTAAAAAACAGAGCAATATATTTGATAAAATTGTTATAAAAAAAGGAATTTCCATAGATAGGCTTTGGAAAGAGTTTGATATTAGAAAAAAATTATTAATTGAAATGTATAGAAAAAAAATTTTCGAGTTTTCTGAAGTTCAGAAAATAATCCATGCTTATTATAGAACTCCTCAAAAAGTTTTAAAAGAATTTGGGTTGATTAAATGAGCTTAAAAAAAATTAAGGATAGTTTTGATAAAATTAAAAAATTTGGTGAAGAGTATTCTAATTTGAATAAGGATAGAAGCCAAGCAGAAACTAAAGTGAAAGAGCTGAAAAACCAATATAAAGAAGGCGGCGTTGGCAAAGATGTTTTTTCCCATCATAATAAAAAATTACAAGAACTGGATAAAAAAATGAATAAAATTAGAGATGAGGTTTTTAAATTAGTTCAAGAAATTAATCAAGATTTACATAAGGAAATGCAAGATGTCTTTTGAAAAATTAAAAGGAATTACAGATAATATTGAAAAATTAGTAATTAAGGTAGAGGAATATAAAAAGAAAAAAGAAGAATTAGAGAAAAAATTAATGGATATTAAAGACAGGTTTAATAAGAAAAAACTTAGTGATGAAGAATACAAAAAAGAATTGGGTTTAATATTAAAAGGGAAGAAAGAACATGATGTGGTTTCTGTATATGATAAAGATATAAGAAACATTTTGAAGAAAATAGAAGTTTATAATTCCAGTATTTTAAAACTGTTTGAAGTTAGTAAAGAAATTAAAGAAAAAGAAGGCTTTGTCGAATTAGAGATTAGTGAAGTTAGAAAATTTGCTAAAGGAATTAAAAAGAAAAAAGATATTGGCTTAATGGAGGAAAAATATTTATTACATAAGAAAAATTTCTATGGACAAATTTCCAATCAACTGTTTAAGGATATAAGTTCTAAGCTGATTAAAAAATATCCTGACTTGTTTAAGGATTTTTATAAGACTTTAAGAATGAGCAATATGAATATTTTTTCTGATACTTATATTAATATGGCTTTTTTGAGCAGTTTACTTGGGTTTGTTTTAATTTATATTTTTTTGATTATTTTTTCAGGAATCGGCAGTTTTTTTTCAATAATACAGTATTTTTTCATTGCTTTTTTAGCAGCTGCTGCTTTATTCGTTGGTTTTTATTTTTGGCCTAGAATTGTTATAGATGGAAGAAGGAGAGATATAAGAAATGAGCTGCCGTTTGCTATAATTCATATGGCTTCTGTTGTTGGCAGCGGAGCACCACTTACTAGCGCTTTTAGTATGTTATTGAAAAGCGGGGAATATAAAGCGCTGAATGGAGAGATTAAAAGAATTATGAATTATGTTAATTTATTTGGCTATAATCTGACTACTGCTTTGAGAGTTGTAAGTGAAAATACACCAAGTAAGGAATTTAAAGAATTATTAAACGGTATGAGGAGCACGGTTGAAAGCGGAGGTAATTTAAAAGTTTATTTAAAAAATAAGGCAGAAGATACTTTTACAAATTATAAAAATGAAAGAAAAAAATATGTTGAAACTTTAGCTACTTACTCTGATATTTATACTGCTGTTTTAATTGCAGCTCCATTATTATTTATTGTGGTTTTGGTGCTGATTTCATTAGTTGGAAGTAAATTAGGGGGATTAGATATTAGCTTTATAGAAAAATTAGGAATTTATTTTGTGATTCCAGCTTTTAATGTGGCTTTTATCATATTCCTTAATATCATGCAACCGGAGATATAAAAGAACCCTTTAAAAAAGCGTTCACGGAAAAAAATTTACAAAAAAATGAAACTAACAAAAACAATTAAAATTAAAATAGGAAAATTAAGTAGAAATAAATATAATATTTTAGACATAGTATTAAGAAAAAATACCAAAGCCATTAATTTCTGTTTAGATAAAGCTAAAAAAGGAGAGATAATAACCCATTCTTTAGTCTATAAAGATTTAAGAAAGTACAACTTACCAGCAACAGTAATTCACGGAGCAAGAGCAAAGTCAGTAGAAATAATAAAGTCTTTTTACAAAAGAAAAGGAAAATCATTTCCAGTATTAAGAAATTCAAGAGTAAGATTTGATAATGTAATAATTAAACTAAGGCATACAAATAATAAATTATACCCAGAATTTATTTCT
>JAHJRB010000068.1 GCA_018831025.1 Nanobdellota archaeon
TAGAAATTATTCATAATGTCTTTAATCCACTTCTCAGCATCTTTCCTTAGTCCAAAACCAAGTCCAATTCCTAAAGCTAGTGCAATACCTATGGCTATTGCTCCTAAAATTAACAAGAAAGCATTTTCTAAAATACTAACATCAATGCCTATTTGTTTAAGTGCAATTATTACAACCATAAATACAATAATCCATTTTAATACTTTAGTTATTGCAGAAACCCCTTTAACCTTACTACTTTGATTTATTTTTATTTCAACATAATGTGCAAATATCATCCCAAAAATTACAATTACAACAGCTAAAATTAAATTAGGCAACCAAGTTACAAATCCATTTAAAACATCACTAAGGGCTCCTAAATTTATTTTGTCTACAGCAGCTCTTAAAAAAACAATAAAAATATACCATTTTAAAATCTCTCCTAAAATACTGCTTAAATGTGTTTTCCCAATAGCTTTACTTAACTCAGCTCTTTCAATCTGTCTGTCAACACCAGCCTTATTCAAAACAATTTTCAGCACATGCCCTAATACAGCTCCAAATATATAACCAATAAAAAGCAATAGTAATACCGCAACTAAATCTGGAAAAAACTTTAGAAAATTAACCCATAAAGACTCAAATGGACTTCTAATTGCAATTACTGTTTCCATTACACTAGTCATTCTTTAAAATATATTTTAAATTCTTTATATAGTTTTCCATAGTTTTAAGTTGCTCAGATTAAACAATTCTGATAATATTAAACCAAAACCTTTATATAGAGTAACGTAATATTACGTAATATGGAAATAATAAGTAAAATAAGCAAAGGAACGAAAATGGACCAGATTTACATTCCTAAAAACAGGCAAGGATTAGAGCCAGGAACCTATGTTAAAATAATCCCGATAGAAGAAAAAACAATAGAAAGATCTTATTTTTATAATATAAAAGAATTAGAACCAATTAAATTAGAGATAGTAAACAAAATCTTCAGTATTATTAAAAATCTAACAAAATATAATAATATCATAATTGCCGGTTCTTTACTTGACAAAGGATTTAATTTTAAGGATATAGATGTTTTATTAATTAATGAAGAAAAAATAAATGAAAAAAATGTTGAGAAAATATTAGAAAGTAGGTTAAAAATACCTATCCATTTGATTCATATGACCCAAAAAGAATTGAAGAAAGCCCTTATGATAGACCCTATATGGAGAATAATGTTAAATAAGTCCATATCTTACAAGAGGATTCCTCCCTTGCCTAAAACAAATTTAAATTACAAGTACCTTGATGCACAAATGATAAAAAGTAATTTATTAATAGAGAATTCTGAATGTTTAACAGGAAATGAAAAATATAAATTAACAAGGAATTTAATAGCTATTTATTTATTTGTTAAACAAAAACATTTATCAAAAGAAAATATAGAAAGAGAAATAGAGGAAAAATTCAATATAGAATCAGAAGAACTTAAAAATAACATAATTGATGAAAAATTTATAAAAAAATATAAGAAATTTTATAAAAAATTTGAAAAGGAAATAATTAAAAATGCCGCAAAACAGGAAAAAGCTAATTGATTTATTCATAGGACATATATCTGAAGCAGTATCACATGAAATCCTTATTAGGTCTACAGAAAATAAAGAAATTGCATCACATTATAAAAAAGAATTGGAAAATCTTCTAGATAGGTCTAAAAAATATAGAGAAAAAATTAACCCTAAAAATTCTTCTTTGCCAGAAAAAGATATAGACTATATTAAAACCAAGATAATTATCAAGGTAAAAACAGAATTAAAAAAACGTATTTCTCTTGGGTATAAAAATATTGATTTAGGGTTAATAGAAATCCTAGTTGATAAATTTTTAAAAGAGGCAAAAATAAGCTAAATCTCTTCACTAATCCTCAACAACTCATTTAATTTAGCTATTCTTTCTCCACCAACAATTCCAGTTTTAATAATAGGACATTCCCATCCAACAGCTAAATGAGCTATAGAATTATCTTCAGTCTCTCCGCTTCTATGACTAATAATAGGGACTATTTTATTATCTTTAGCAATATTAATTACTTCTTTAACTTTTAATAAACTCCCAATTTGATTTGGTTTTACAATTACAGCTGAAATTTTCTTTAAAGCTTCATTTAATCTAATAGGATTAGTTGCAATTAAATCATCTCCGCAGATATAGCAAGCTTCTTTATTTAATTCTTTAAAACTATCAAAGTCATTATCATGAAACGGATCTTCAACGTAAATTAAATTATTACTCCTTATAGTTTTTCTAATAAATTCTAATTGCTCTTCAGAATTTAAATTCTTTTTAGGATTTCCTCTTGAAAAATTCTTATATTCATATTTCCTTCCATTCCATAAACTACCTCCAGCAACATCCAACCCAACCCTTACATCTATCTTATACTCTCTCCCAACTTTGTCTGCAGCTTTTCTAACAACATTTAAAGCATCTAAATTATTTAAACTACAGTTCCATCCGCCTTCCATACCTCTCCCACCAATAAAATTTCTGTCTCTTTTTTTCAACTCTCCTTTAACAGCATTAAACACTTCTCTGTTAATTTCTGCAGCAACATCAAATTTTTTAGTTTCAGCTAGAATTAAATATTCCTGAAAATCAGGTCCACCACTATGTTTTCCCCCGCCTAAACAATTACCAAGAGGTATTGGCATTTTTTTTATTTTTTTCTTAGCTAAAATTTTATAAAGCGGTTCATTACTACAAGCTTTTAGTATAGCTAACTCAAGCGCAACTAAAACATTACCTCCAATTTTATTCATATTTTCACTAGTATCATGACCATTTACATAATCCTCAACTTTTTTTAAATCCCCAAATTTCTCTATTTGTAAATTCCTTAACTCTTTACTAAAAACATTATTTACTAAATTAATTATAGAATTAATATTCTCCGGATAGGCATTAACTTCATATTTTCCAACTGAAGTTCCCGCCCCAATACTTGCTTTAGCAGTTCTTACATCACTTTCAACTTCTACTTCAATAGCATCTCCCCCATTAGAATTAAAAATCCTTCTAGCTCTGACCTCTTTTATCTTCATAATAAATTAAAAACAAGAATTCTATATAAACTTTACTCAGAATAAGAATCTAATATATTTTCTCAGTTCCCAATCTACCTATAGCACAAGCATCATCCGCTAAATCACTTACAGAATGTTCAGCCAGATATGCTTCAAATGATTGATGAGCTTCTTCCAAAGCATCTACTCTTCTTTGTTGCAAAGCCTCATAAGAAGTATCTTGTAAAGCTATTCTAGTAGGTTCTACACCTCTAACACTAATTGGAGCATAATATTTAACCATTCCAGCACATGCACCCGAAAAAGTTGTTAATCCAACAAATCCTATAATATTTAATAAATTTCTTCTCATATTTTTTTAATACAATTTACCCCTTATAAATTTTACTTAATCAGAAACTGAATCTTCTTCTAATTCAAGTATTCCATTAACAATCTGACCTAATAATCTTCCGGTAGAATCAGCAGCCATAATTCTATCATAAGATTCAGAGGCACTATTCATAGCTGCAATTCTTGCTCTACCTATTTCTTCTAAAGATGCATCATCTGGTAAAGCAGTTTGAGGAACAGATTTTACACCAATATTGTATCTACAAGCATAATCTCTAGTAGCTAAAACAGTACAAACTGTAGCAGCTAAATATCCTCCTAATAAAATACCAAATCCAGCCCTTCTTGAAATTCTCATATCTAAACTTAGATTTTCACTCTTTATAAATCTTTCTATTAGCACTACTTATGAGTACTAAATTTTAATACTACAAAGCTTCTAACGATGGAATAATAACATTTTTATAGAAAAGCATATAATTAATAACTATGTTTGTAAAAAGAGGTTTGATTTATTTAGTTATATTTTTAGTTTTAATTATTTCTGTTAATTCTCAAAGTACTTTTCAATGTGAAGATGGGACTATGTTAGGTAGTTGTAAACAAGGGACTAATTTATTTTGTGGGGGAAGTGAAAATTTAATTTTTAATTCTGGGTTTGAGAATGATAATGATAATAATGGAATTCCTGATTCTTATGTTTTAGATCCGAATGCCGTTTTAAATATAAATCTTTTTTATTCTGATGATGCTTATAGAGGAGAAAAATCAATTAAAATTACAAAACAATGGGCTAGCTTTGATTATAAGGCTTCTATTATTCCAGCAATTGTTTTAAGACCAAATACAGAATATTTTTTCTTTTCATTTGTAAAAGGAAGTTGTAATAATTTAAGAGTTTTTTATAGTCAAGAACAAACAGGTCAAGCACATGAACTTTGTGGAGCAAATAGTGCTTGCACATTAATACCTGTTGAGAATGGATGGTCTAGATTGATTACTCAATTTAGTTCTAATCAAATAACAACCACAGTAGCAAGTGGAGGTGCATCTGTTCCTTTCTTACTTTATCCAAGAATTGAATGCGCGGATTCTACTCCTTTTGAGTTATATGTAGATAGTATGTACTTGCAACCAGTTGAAACTCCTGTAATAAGTGAAAATTGTCAAATATGTGGGGGGTGTGAAGGAGGAGAAAGAGTAAATGAAGATGAACTTATCTTAAGGTGTATTGAAGAAAAAGATTGTAGTATATGTGAAGGATTATCAGATTCCAATCCTTTTAAACAAGTAGCCCTAGAGCAATGTGCAATCTTAAATGATGAATCTGATTTATGCGAAACCAATTTATGTGCCCAAAAAGTAGCCTATTTTAATTGTCCATATACATCTACAAAAACAGAATGTGTAATACAAGGATTAAGAGATTCTGGAGTTCCTTTAAATCCTAATTTTTTAAATGGAGGAGACATCTATCTAAGACAAAATGATATTGGAGGAATAAAGAAATTTAAATTGGGAGGAGGAGATAACAAACTTGAAGGAGAATGTGAAATCCATTATAGGAAAGATGCAAGGTCAGGAAGCGTTTACATCAATGAATATTTTGGAATTAATTTTGGTACAATAATTTCCCATATGCCTGGAAATAACATCTATAGTTACTTATCTACTCCTTTCGAAAATGAAATTGCTAGTTTATCTAGTTCATCACATGAAGCTTTAAGAAATAGGGCAAGACATCTTACAGAAATTAGGGAAGAATTAAGCAGAGTTTTTCCTTGGGAGAGTAGATATCTTGGAGATTTAAGTAAGTATGGTTCTAGAGATTATAATTTATTAGATACAGCTAAAGGTATAAGACCAAAAGCAGATATTCTTTGTGGCTATGATAAAAAATTATATTTATGTAATCGGGAAGGTATAAAAACTTTTGATAATGGAAGATCTTATTATTGTAATAATAATATTTGGACTCCTATTGATGAAGAACCTCAACCGATTGTTGTTGGGAAAGTTGTTGCATCTCCATCTAGAGAAAGTTCTACAGAAGTCCAACCTGCTAGGGATTATTATTCAATAGCTATAGAAAATGCTCAATTAACATCTCCTGAGATTAAATTACTTAATCAAAATACTCTAATCAGTGGTGGTTGTTATGTTGATGTAAAGGAAGAAACAAGACCAAAGGGAAATATGGGAATTTCTCCTTCTACAATATGGAATAAGGATTCTACATTAAGAGATTTAGGGGTAGACTTTAGGTATTTTGCCACATATTTTGGAACTTTAACAGAAGACCAGGCACTTAATATTAGAAATACGTATGGAGATTTACAATGTGTTCAAGAAGGAGAATTTGGAGGATGGGTAATTATAAATTAATAATATGGATATTTGTAATTTTATTTTGTTTTAATGTAGTTTATGCTTCTCAAACAATTGGAGATTGTATTTGTCCTTCTTATGATGGAGAGGATATTAGTGAGGAAAGAGGATA
>JAHJRB010000069.1 GCA_018831025.1 Nanobdellota archaeon
CACTCAAACTAATTTCCAAAATCTTTATAAAGGGAAAATTTAGCTATTAAATAAACCTATGACTAAATAGGAGGTTAAAAATGACAATACAATTAAAAGTAGACGACAAAGATCTTTCTGAAAAATCTTTAGAAGCTATAGAAGTTGCTAGAAAAGCAGGAAAACTAAAAAGAGGCGCTAATGAAGTAACTAAAGCTGTAGAAAGAAACACAGCTAAATTAGTTGTAATAGCAAAAGATACTCAACCAGAAGAAGTTGTGATGCATTTACCAATTCTTTGTGAAGAAAAAAATATTCCTTGCATAGGCACTGATTCAAAAACAGAATTAGGTGCTGCAGCTGGATTAACTGTTCCATGCACAGCAATCGCCATCATAGAAGAAGGGGATGCAAAATCAATAATTAAAGAAATCGCTTCAAAAACAATAGGAACTCCTGTAAAAAATAAGTAAGTTTTGAACTTACTTTTACAAAAGTAAGATGGCAAAGAAAGAAGATAAGAAAGAGAAGAAAGCTCAAAGAAAAGAAAAAAGAAGACAAAAACAAAACGTCCAATTCAGAACTGAAGAAAAAGGAACTGAAGTAAAAGGACAATTGTTTAGCTCCGCTGTTCCTGCAGTGGTAGAAGAAGTAGTCGGAAGAACAGGAACTAGAGGAGAAGTAATCCAAGTTAGATGTAAAGTATTACAAGGCAGAGATGAAGGTAAAGTAATAAGAAGAAACGTAAAAGGCCCTATAAGATTAAAAGATGTTCTAATGCTTAGAGAAACCGAAATTGAAGCAAGAAAATTAACTCAAGTTAAGCGTGGAGGAAATTAAATGCCTAAATGCTCATTCTGCGGAAAAGACATTGAAGAGGGGACAGGTAAAACATTTGTTAAAACAGATGGAAGAATTTTATACTTTGATAATCAAAAATGTGAAAAAAACATGCTTAAGTTAAAAAGGAAAGCAAGAAACCTTAAATGGACTAAATTCTACGAAAAATGATTGAACAAACTTTAGTTTTATTAAAACATGATGCAGTTAGCAGAGGTTTTATAGGTGAAATTATATCCAGATTTGAAAAAGTTGGATTAAAAATAGTAGCAATGAAAATGCAACACCCAGAAGAAAACTTTGCGAAAAAACATTATCCTACTTCAATAGAAGAAAGACACGGAAAAGAAATTTACTCAAGAATTGTTAATTATTTAACTATGGGTCCAGTTATTGCTTTTATTTTAGAAGGAATTGATTCTATAGTGATTGTAAGAAAAATGGTAGGAGATACATATCCAGACAGATCACTTCCTGGAACAATACGTGGGGATTTCGCCCATATTAATAAAATCCATGCTAATGAAAATAACATGGCTTTATTCAATTTAATACATGCTTCAGAAAACAGAGAAGATGCAGAGCGTGAAATTAATTTATGGTTTTCAAAAGAAGAAATCTTAAATTATTCTCATAGTCACGATAGCTTAACTAAGTAACAATATCATCTAGATGTCTCCATTTAAGTTCTCTAACTTTCTTACCAGGAGGAATGTAAAAAGTTTCCCAAGCCCCAAATTGTTTAATCGCATCAAAAAAGATTTTATTTCTTTCCCATTTCAACAATTTTCTAGGGTTTCTATCTCTAGAAGTTTTAATCAAAGCATTATATCTAAATTTATCTGCAAGACTTACTATAAATTGTGTAGGAAGTGCAATCTGGCACATATCTAATGGGACCCTATTATCATGCTCGTGAACAAAATGGTCAATTGATTCTAGTATAGCTGCAATTTCGTGCGGACAGAGAGAATAAACTCTAGAACTTACAGGATCTTCTCCATAAACAAATCTTATATTATAAAGCGTTTCATCACAAACATGATTTGTACCAATATCATAAGCAACAGCCCACTTATCAGGAACATCTTCAACTGGAAAAGAATGTATACTAAATTTATATCTCCCTCTCCCTTCAGTTCTTGAAGGTACTCTAACAACAAGCACTCCTCCTTCTTTTCCTACTTTTTTAGCAGAAACAAACTCTTCTTCTATAGTTATAGAAGGTCTATCTCCTATTCGTGGAACTTGATGAGGATAAGCATACAATCTTGCTCCTTCTTCACAATCAACAGGTGCTATTCTTCTAGGAGTTTTATCAGGATCTATATCATTCTCTCTAAATGGACCAAAGCTATAACAACAAGGGTTCCCAGAAGACCTGTCAAGAGCAAAATTTCTAAACAAAACAATAGAAGACCCTTCAGTATATTCAGGATGTCTTTCCCTAGTCCATCCCAGCATTCTCATAGCTTTTTCATTAGCATCATCAACAGAGGTAAATGTAGGCATCCAAATGACATCCCCATGCCTCATGGATTTTCTAGGTTTATCCTTAAATCTCTCAGGAGTCAAATCTCTATCAATAATAAAAGCCTGATCTTCATAAGAATCCACTAAAGCTCCTAAATAATCTCCAGTATTTGCACTCCTTGTAGTAGCATAAGTGTTTCTAATCTGGGCAGATGTAGCCTCTCTAAAATGCTTTTTTCTAATTGGTTGTTTAGCCATTTTAACCCCAAAAACACTAAGAGAAGTAATTATTTAAATACATACGATAACAACATTTTTAAACACTTTTTTCTTTAGAACTATGGTTGGAAGTATGGAAAATGAAAAAATTAAGAAATTTAATCTGTACTGTGGTAGGTCATGTAGACACAGGAAAAACCACAATTTTAGATCATCTTAGAGGTACCTCTATTGCTTCACAAGAAGCAGGATTAATTACCCAAAATATTTCTTGCTGCGAACTACAATTTAAAGGAATGCAAAAAATATGCCAAATAAACCCCGAATTTAAAAACATTAAGCTTCCTGGATTATTATTCATAGATACTCCCGGACATATAGCCTTTAATAATTTAAGGAAGCGCGGCGGTTCTTTAGCAGATATAGCAATATTAGTAATAGATGTTAATGAAGGCATTAAAGACCAAACGATAGAATCTATTGAAATATTAAAGAAAAACAAAACTCCGTTTATTATAGCCGCAAATAAAGTAGATCTAATTCCGGGCTATCAAGATAAATCTCAATCAATTTTAGAAAATATAGAAGCCCAGTCAGAAACAACAAAAATAAAAATTCACACAAAAATTTATGAAATAGTTGGAAGATTAGCAGAATATGATCTTAATGCAGATATCTTCAATAGAATAGAAGATTTCACAAAAACAATAGCAATAGTTCCATTAAGTGCTAAAAAAGAACAAGGATTAGCAGATTTATTATTAGTCTTATGTGGCTTAGCCCAAAAATTCTTGGAAAAAAATCTAAATGTTAATACAGAAAAAGATGGAAAAGCAACTATTTTAGAAGTAAAAGAAGAAAAGGGAGTCGGCTTAGTTTTAGATACTGTAGTGTATGATGGCAACATAAAAAAAGGAGACACAATTTTAATAGCTGGTTTGCAATCTCCGATAAAAACAAAGATCAAAGGTCTTTTTACTATTGAAAATAAAAAATTAAAACCAATAGAAAAAACAGAAGCTGCATCTTATGTAAAAATAATCGCTCTAGGAACAGAAGATGTTATAGCAGGAATGCCATTAATAGTAGCAAATGAAAAAGATACTTCAGAAAAAGAAAAAGATATACAAAAAGAAATAGAAGAAGTATTAATAGAAACAGATAAAAAAGGAGTAATAGTCAAAGCAGACTCTCTAGGTTCTTTAGAAGCATTAATCGGTTTGTTAAAAGAAAATAAAATTTTAATAAAAAAAGCTACAATAGGGGATATTACAAAAAAAGATATTGCGGATGCATCAGCTGAAGAAAATAAACTTTACAGAGTAATTCTCGGATTTAATGTAAAATTAAAAGAAAAAACAAAGGAAGTTAAGATAATCAACAAAGACATTATATATAAAATAGTAGACGAGTATAAAGAATTTGAAACTAATGAAAAAAAGACAGCAGAAGCAGAAGCAACGGAATCTTTACCAAGACCTTTTAAAATTATGATATTGCAAGGTTGTGTCTTTAGACAAAAAAATCCGGCAGTTGTAGGTGTTGAAATAATAGAAGGAATTGTAAAAATAGGTTCTAAAATTATGAATGAAAATGGAAAATCTTTAGGAGAAATAAGAACAATCCAACTAAATGGAAAAGACATCAAAAAAGCAAAACGCCCAGAACAGGTAGCTATTGCTTTGCCTGATGTTACAGTAGGCAGACATATATTTGAAAATGAAACATTACTATCTGATTTTACAGAGGGAGAATTCAGAAAAATAAAAGAATTGAGAGAATTCTTAAGCGAACCAGAAAAAATTTTATTAAAGCAAATTGCAGAAATAAAAAGACAAAATAATAAACTCTGGGGCGTATAAAAACATTTATAAATCAATAATTTTAAGATTTTATTATGGCAGAAGTAAAAATAGTAATAGGGACAAAGAAAGGAATATGTTTCCAAAAAACCCATGATTCTACTTCCTTAATCGGAAGAAAAGTAGGCGAGACTCTAAAAGGGGATTTAATAAGTATTCCTGGTTATGAATTCTTAATAACCGGCGGTTCAGATATTGCTGGATTTCCAATGAGAAAGGAAATAAAAACAAGAAGAGCAAAAATATTCGCTAGAGGTGGAGTTGGAGTACACCCAAAAAACAAAGGAGAAATTATAAGAAAAACAGTCGCAGGAAACACAATAGATGAAAAAACAGCTCAAATAAACTTAAAAGTTTCAAAAGAAGGAACTAAAAAATTAGAAGAAATTTTTGGAAAAAAAGAAGCTTCAGCTGAACAACCAAAAAAAGAAAAAAAACCAGCTAAGCAAGAAACACCAAAAAAAGAAGCAAAACCAAAAGAGGCTAAACTTAATGAGAATAAAAGCTAAAAGCGTTTTAATCTGCAAAGGTAAAAAACTAGAAGACTATGAAGGTAATGATAGACCTGTTTTCGTAAGTGTCTTTGAAAAGAATGATCCTCATTTAAATTGTCAAGTTCCTAAAAAAAGATATGATTACGAAACCGGCATTCATAAAGTAATTCTAAAAGATCTAAAAATAGACTACTTATTAGCAGGCCATGATATAGTTATTAATGATTTAGAAGAAGTTAGTGTAGAAAATGATAAAAACGGTCATCTAGTAGTAACCGGCAAACAGAAATAATTCTCTTAGTTTTGCATAAACTTTTCCTTAGTGAAGGTTCTTTTTTAAAGAAAGTTCAAACAGAAACATTTAAATACCATTATGAATATATATTCATTATAGACTTAGGGAGGTTAAGAAAATGCCAAACAAAGATAAATCAGGTCCCGAGGGACGTGGCCCCCGAACGGGAAGAGGTCAAGGAAATTGTCCTCCAACAGCACAAACTACTAGATTAGGTAAGGGCCTTGGACCTTGCGGTCGGGGTTTAGCTAGAGGAAGAAGGTAGGACTAAAATGCCAAGACCAAGACGTTGTAGATGGGTCTCCAGAAG
>JAHJRB010000070.1 GCA_018831025.1 Nanobdellota archaeon
GAAAATCTTAAGCTCAGTTTCTTTTGAAAATTTAACCTTTCTCATAGGATATACTAAGTATATCCTATATTAATATAGTTTTCGGTACTAGAGTATATAACTAAAATTAGAAAAAGTTCTTCATATGGCTAAAGTCTTACCTTATATGGATACTTATATAAGGGCCCATAAAAAGTCTATGGAAAATAAAATTGATATTATTAATATAAATAATAAACTTAAAAGATTCCTAAATTTTATAAAAACTAAGCTTGAAAAAATTGCTATTGTTGGATTAAATATTAATAAGTATCTTCCATGAACTATCTCTCCTACACAAGTAAATGAGGTTAATAAATATTCTATATTGCATGTCATAAAAAATGCAAGTATAATAGTAATTATACTCATCGATATTAAGATATCTATTTTTTTATATATTCCAAATTTATTCTTAATGATAGAATAGATTGTAATTAAAGTTAGTGCTAAAACAAAAATTGACAATATTGGCTTTATAGATTCATTCCCCCCATAAATTCCAGCCCAAAATGCAGTAAAGTAACTCAATAATTTAGGAAATTCATGTGTATAAATATGTCCTTGACTGGTTTTCCAAAAACCAAGAGGGCTTCCAAATTGTAAATAATTCCTAATAAATGTATAACTCCCTATTATAGCAGTGATTATTAAAGAAAGCAATAATAATTGGAACTTCTTATATCTCTTTTTGATTAAATATCCTAATGCATAAAATGACAAAGTCAAAGGCAATACAAAACCCTTTAATTCTGTTAAGGTTAATACTCCCATAATTATCCCAAGAAAAATGAAATTCTTTAATGTGGGTTTGTTTAAAGCTCTTACATACAACAGCAATGAAAGGATTAGTAAAGGGGGGTAGATTACACTCGGATGAATCATTAAACTAGTAAATAATTGCGTTGGTAAAAATACAAATAGAATCATTGAAAAAACAATAAAACTATATCTCTTATCCCATTTTCTTGATATCTCTTTTAAAAAGAACAAAAATAAAATGTTTGTTAACAGCATTATAATTATAGAGAAGGTATGCAATGCTAAAAAGTTATTACTCAAATTGTATATAATTGCAGCAAGGTAATAATATGCTGAACCATGGAATACCCCTTTTCCTATCCCTGTAATGATATCTCCTGCAGGACCCCCATCTTTAGCAGATTCTACCTCTAAAGGGATGGTTTTGTAAGTTGAAACATACTTGATGATATTAGAATGCCAATAAAAGTCAGGCATTATTTTTTCTGTTTTAATTAAACATTTTTCTGCGTTATTTAGTTCACAATTAGTTGATAGATAAATTCCTAATAGAGGGATTAGGGTCCCTAATATTAAAATAATTAAAATTAAAATTTTAAAGTTTTTTTTAAAATAATTACCTAACATTTTTAGTTTATTTTTTTATATATGTACTTTACCATGAATAAGAAAATTGGAAATTTAAAATTGAGATTTTTAACCCTCCATCTCATAAAAGGAGTAATTATTTTTGATATGATATTAAACATTTTTGAATTTATAAATAAGTAATTTGGATTTAAAAGTACTGTAGCAAAATAAAGGTAAGTTAATGTTTTTTTATGTTGTTTAGTCATCCAAGGTATATTGGTATTTTCAAAATTACCATACATACTACTGCACCATTCTTCTAAGCTTTTTGGTATTTTTAATCCCCTTTTTAATGCTATATCAAAAAATTCTGTTCCTGGGTAAGAAATTATTGGCTTGATATTACCTACTATTATATTTTTATTATCTTTTTTTAATTTAAAAAATAAATCAATCGTTTTTTTAAGGTCTTCTTTTGTTTCGTTTGGGAATCCACTCATATATGTATAAGTTACTCTTATTTTTGTTTTACTTAATCTTTTATTAGATAAGATTATGTCTTGGAGGGTGTTGTTTTTCTTAATATATTTCAAAATTTTTGGAGAACCGGATTCTACTCCTATCAGAATATCTGTACAACCGCTTTTCTCTAAGGCTTGCAAGTATTCATTATCCATTCTTTTAATATCGCTAATACATGCTCCAAAAGAACTCCAAGTTAGATTAGGCGAGATTTCTTTAATACCTTCAAATATTTCTCTTGCTCTATTTAAATTAACAAAGAAAGCATCATCTTGGAACCTAATGTGTTCTATTTTATACAAGGAGACTAACCTTTTAATCTCTCTTAATGTTTTTTTACTATCCATTGCTCTCCATTTAGATTTATTGAAATTATTATTATAACAATAGATGCACCGATTTGGGCATCCCTTTGAAGTTAAGAAATCTATTTGTTTCCCAAATTCTCCATTAAAAAGATATTTTTTTATATCAATTAATTCCCAAGGTATGTCTGGAAGTCTGCTAAGATCTACAAACTCTCTTTCTCCTGTAGCTATAATTTTACTTTTTTTCTTATACCAAATACCCTTAACCCTATCTAAAGAAGTTTTCTCTTTTAGGACCTTTATTAATTCTGGAAAAGTTACCTCTCCTTCTCCTTTTACGATTATATCTACATATTTGTGTTTTATAGTTTGATTTGGCAATAGTGATGCATGTATTCCTCCCCACACTATTGGTATTTTAGAATTTTCCTTTACAATTTTAGAAATTTCAAGCGCGTATTTTAGCTGAGATCCAGTCATAGAAGTTATTCCTACACAAATAGGGTTTTTTCTTAACTCTTCTAGTAAAATATCTTCCCAATTTTTTTCAAATCTTTGATCTATTATTTTAATGTCATAATCTTTGTATAGGTATACAGTAGAATACAGAAAATTCAGAGGAGGAGTTCTATCATTTATCAAACCGAATCCTTTTGGGTTTACCAGTATTATGTCTGCTATTTTTTTCACCTATTAGTTTATGGTTTGAGAATTGGAATATTATCTTTTTAAAGTTTTATATAAAGGAGTATATCAATAGTAAAAGATTTAAATTTAACCTTAATAGGCTTTTATATGAACAGATTATCCCTATTAAAACAAAGTAAACTACTTTTCAATAAAAAGAATGCTAATCCAATTTATTTAACTTTTTTTGTTACAAATAAATGCAATGCAAGATGCCCTTATTGTTTTTATTGGAAAGAACTGGGAAAAACAAAAGATGAGCTAAAATTAAAAGAGATTGAAAAAATAACTAAAACCATGTCGCCTTTTCCAAATTTGTTATTAAGTGGGGGGGAACCATTTTTGAGGGAGGATATAGTTAAGATAGTTAATCTATTTTATAAAAACAATAAAATTTCCCATTTGACTATTCCTACTAATGGAATTGATACTGCTAGGACGATTGGCCTTACTAAAAGAATTTTAAACACTTGTAGCGATTTAAATTTTTTAATCTCTATTACTTTAGATGGTTTTGAAAATGAACATGAGAAGATTAAAGGCAAAGGCAGTTTTAAAAAAGCGATAAATACTTATCATCAATTAATTGATATGAAAAAAACATATCCTCTTTTGAATGTTGGAATCAGTTTAACTATAAGTCCTTTAAACCAAAATTACATTTTAGAATTTTATGAGTACATTAAAAATGAACTTAAACCAGATCTAATATCCCCTTTGTTAATAAGAGGGGAACCTAAATCCAAAGAGCTAAAGAAGGTAGATATTAGATTTTATGAAAAATTAAATAAAAAAATAGAAGAAGATTTAATATCTAAGAATATAAAGGGGTATGATAAATTTCTTTTTTCTAAACTAGCAATGGGAAGTCGCTTAATAAGGAATAAATTAATAGCAAAAACCTTCAAGGAAAATAAATATTTAATTCCTTGTTATGCCGGTTTGTTAAATGCTGTTCTTTATAGTGATGGTGGGGTTTATCCCTGTGAATTGTTAAATAGGAAAATAGGGAATCTAAGGGATTATAATTATGATTTTAAAAAATTATGGGACTCTAATGAAGCTAGGGATATAAGAAAAGATATAAAAAAATCGAAATGTTTTTGTACCCATGAGTGTAATATGACAACCAATATATTATTTAATGTCAAATATTTACCTAAATTAATTTATGGATTAAAATGAAAAAGGTATTAATATTCATACCCACATATAATGCAGCCAAAACCCTTCCGGTAGTGATAGATAGGATTCCAGAGGGATTGAAGAAAAAGGTTAAAGAAATTTTCGTTGTAGATGATGCCAGCCAAGATAATACTCATTTGATAGCAATTGGTTACAAAACCCAGACAGACCTCGGGAATTTAAAGATTTATCATCATAAAAAAAACAAGGGATATGGGGGGAATCAAAAATTTGCTTATCAATATGCAATTGATAATGGGTTTGACATTGTTGTGATGTTACATGGAGACGCCCAATATGCCCCTGAGCAGATCCCTTCACTTTTAGAGCCCCTTGAGAAAGATGAGGCAGATATGGTATTTGGTTCCAGGATGACTGGATATCCATTGAAAGGGGGGATGCCATTATGGAAATTTTTAGGCAACAAATTCTTGACTAAGGTTGAAAATCATTTTTTAAATCTAAATCTTTCAGAATACCACTCTGGTTTTAGGCTTTATAGTTGTGAGGCTCTTAAAAAAATTCCATTTCAATTATGTTCTAATGACTTCCATTTTGATACTGAAATTTTAATTCAGTTTAAAATAAAAAACTTAAGAATTGTTGAGAGACCTATTCCTACTTTTTATGGAGACGAAAAATCTCATGTTAATGTTTTTTCTTATGGAATGAATATTTTTAGAGCCTTATGGCAATATGAACTTAACAAAAAGGGAATTAAAAAAGTACCTAAGTTTTCTAATATCTCTTAAAAAAGTAGGTTATTAAGCCACATATCAACCCTAGAGAAATAACAAATTTGTCAATATAATTTAAGAAAAATATTTTTGTAATTGAAATCCTATTTTTGTAAAATTCTCTAAAAAAAGAAAAATTTATGAGAGTATATGCTATTATCAAAAAAATTAAACTTAATTTTAAAATGTTTGATTTTAATATTAATAATAAAAGATTTATTGGTATTAAAGATACAATTATAACCTCCAAAATCATTGAAATGGTGTCCTCTTTATTATTTGTTGCGTTTATCAAATGACCTTTATGCCTTTGTCTTATTATTGATTTTATTTTATTTTTAGCCATCTTATAATCTGTTTTTAACAAAGAGGTTAGATTGTAATTTTTTAGATGAGTTACTTTTACATTTCTTCCCAAGAAAATTTTCTCATTGTCTATTTTTTTTCCAAATTCAGCATCTTCTATTGAAGCATTTTTTATATTTTCATTAAAGCCTCCTTTTACAAGAAATAATTCTTTTTCTATTAAAAAACAATGGGTGCTTAGTGTTTTTGTAAAATCTCCTGTGTTTCTATTAAAATAATAATTATAATAAATATCCTTAAACCTATTACAGATTCCTGGATGTTTACTTCTTTTTGAATATACTCCTTGTATTATTGCTTTTATTTTATTTTTTAATATTTTTTCTATTTCGATTATAATATTTTTTTCAAGTAAGACATCAGAATCTATGAATAATAAAAAATCTCCTTTTGCATTTTTTGCACCTATATTCCTTGCTCTTGCTGGACCCCCATTCTGCTCTAATCGGATTAGTTTATTTGGGTTTTTAACAATTTTTTCAGAACCATCGGTACTGTAATCATCAATTACAATAACTTCAAATGGGGGGTTTTTTAAATTTTTTATACTATCCAAACACTGATTTAAGGTTTCTTTATTATTATAGTTTGGAATTATTATTGATATTTTCATCTATTATATAGGCAAAGATAAGTTATTTAAAAGCTTTCGAAATCAATAAAAATAGGGGTTTAAGTTGATATTTAATGATAATGGATAGTATAAAGAGATTATTGGAAAGAAATAAATCTTTGATTAAAGATAATTTTATACTTTTTGTAAGTTTTTTTATTTTAAATCTGCTGGGTTATTTGTTTCATTTTTATGCTGGAAGAAATTTGGGTCCTAGTGATTATGGTATATTTGGTTCATTATTATCTCTTATTTATATAATTGCAATGCCCTTAACAGCCATTCAAACAACGATTACTAAATTTGTTGCTGATTTTAAAGCTAAGGGGGAATATGAGAAAATTTCTTATTTATTAAAAGGTAGTCTGAGAAAACTATTTTTAATTGGAATTTTAATTACTATTTTTTATTTAATTCTAAGTCCTGTGATTGCTAGTTTTTTGAAAATAGAAACTCTTATGCCTGTTATGTTACTTGGTGCGTTTTTATTTTTTGCATTATTAATTCCTATTACAAGAGGGTTTCTACAGGGAATGCAGAGATTTAAACAACTTGGATTAAGTTTTATTTTAGAAGGGATTGCTAAATTTGGTTTTGGTTTACTGTTAATTCCAACTTTTTTAAGAGTTAATGGTGCAATAATCAGTTTTATTTTGGCTTATACTTTCCCTTTTATTTTGACACTTTATTTTTTAAGGAGAACTTATTGGAATACTAAAGAGAAATTTAATACTAAAGAAATCTACAAATATTCCTTCCCGGTAATTTTAATGTTAATAAGTTTAACTGGATTTTATACGATTGATATTATTTTAGTTAAACATTTTTTAAGCTCTATTGAAGCAGGTTATTATGCTGCTTTGACTTTGATTGGAAAAATTATATTTTTTGGTTCTATGTCTATAAGTATGGTAATGGTCCCTAAGATCGCTGATTTATATGCTAAAAAGAAAAATACGATAAGATTGATGTTAAAATCTCTAGGAATAGTTGGGTTATTTGGTTTTATTATTACTTTAATTTACTTCTTATTCCCTGAATTAATTATAGGGATGTTATTTGGTTCAGAATATCTTGAGATTACAAAA
This sequence comes from Nanobdellota archaeon, assembly GCA_018831025.1. Lineage (GTDB taxonomy): Archaea > Nanobdellota > Nanobdellia > SCGC-AAA011-G17 > ARS1403 > JAHJRB01. The sequence continues at coordinate 6,857 of JAHJRB010000070.1, forward strand.
TATATTGGGTTTTTTGCTATTTTTATAAGTGTTTTTTCTCTCGTGTATGTTTTAGGATTTTATAATATTTCTCTCAACAGGAGTAAATTTATATATATTTTGTTATTGTTTAATTTAATCGAGGGGGGGCTTATTTACTTTATGCATAAAAGCATAATGCAAATAATATTTATCTTGATAGCATTAATAAGTTTGCTATTTTTGATATTGGGAATATATACCTTCGTAGGAAAAAATGAAAGATTGGACACTAGTAATACCGGCATATAATGAAGAGAAGAGAATTAAACAGACATTGGATTCTATTCAAAATGTTTTAGGTAATGAAATAAACGTACTTGTTGTTAGTAATGGAAGTAAGGATAAGACTGTTGAGATTTTAAAAAATTGGAAAAAAGAACATGTTAATTTTGAATTTTTAGATTTTAATGAAAAATTGGGTAAAGGGGGGGCAATTTTAAAAGGATTAAGAGAAGTAAAAACAAAATATGCTGGGTTTATAGATGCTGATGATTCTTTTGATTTAAATTATGTTAAAAATATCATTAAAAATTTTGGGAATAATGATGTTATTATTGCATCCAAATGGAAGGATAGAAGTTTTTTTAATGTTTCAGAGCCATTTATGAGAAAGTTTTCAAGTAGGACCTGGAACCTCTTAGCAAGATTTTTTTTAAATTTAAGATTTAGAGATACACAGGCGGGAGCTAAATTTTTCAAAAAATCTGCATTTGATGCCATAGATAAAAAATTTATTTGTAAAGGTTTTAGCTTTGATACAGAATTATTGTTTAAATTTAATAAAGCTGATTTTAAGATAAAAGAAGTTTATATAAAAACAATTCATAGGGAAGGAAGCACTTTTGCGTATAAACAAGTGATTCCTATGTTTAAAGATTTACTTAAATTGTGGTGGTCAAAATAAAATATGCATTGTTAACTTTTGACATTGAAGAATTTGATATGCCTCTTGAGTTTAAACAAAAAATTTCAGAGGAAGAGATATTTGAAAGGAGTTTAACTGGAACTAAACGGATTTTAGAATTAGTAAATAAACATAATATCAGGGCAACATTCTTTGTTACTCCAAAATTTGCTAATAAATATCCTGAATTGATTAAAGAAATTTCAAATAAACATGAGATTGCTTTGCATGGTTATCATGAACATAGTTATAATTATAGATTTATTGAAAGAGACAGAGCATTAAAAGAATTAAAAAAAGGCAAAGAAAGATTGGAAAAAATAATCGGGAAGAAAATAAATGGATTTAGAGAACCAAGGATGCAAAAGCCTCCGTATAGTATTTTAAAGAAAATTGGATTTAAGTATGATAGCAGTTTAAATCCAACTTTTATGCCTGGAAGATATAATAATCTGTTTGCTAAAAGAAAACCGTTTTTTACTGAAGATATTATGATTATTCCTCTTAGTGTAACTCCTGTATTTAGATTTCCTTTATTTTGGTTCTTTTTCAGGAATTTTGGTCTTAACTATGGAAAATTTGTCACTAAATGCTCTTTAATAGATCAAGAATATGTTGCACTTGTGTTTCATCCTTGGGAGTTTATAGATTTAAATGAGTTTAGAATACCTTACTATTTTAGAAGGAACTGTAATGTAAAAATATATCAAATTTTAGATAAATACATAAAATGGTGTTTAGATAAAAAATTAAAATTTATTTCTATGGGGGACTATCATGAAAAAAATTTCAATAATAATTCCATATAAGATTTTTGATAGGTATGTTAAAGAATGTTTAGAAGGATGTAATAGATTAAATTATGATAATTTTGAAATAATTTTATTGCCAGATGAGAAAACAAGTGAAGATAAAAAATATACAACTATTGAAACTGGAAAAGTAAAACCAAGCAAAAAGAGAAATATTGGGGTAAAGAAAGCTAAAGGAGAGATAATTGCCTTCTTAGATTCTGATGCTTATCCTAGATATGATTGGTTAAGAAATGCAGTCAAATATTTTGAAGATGATAATGTTGGTATCGTTGGTGGACCTAATCTAACACCTAAAAACGTTAATATATGGGAAAAAATCAGCGGAGATTGCTTGGGTATGTTTGTTTGTAGCGGAAAAGCTGCTATTAGGTATAAAATTGGAAAGGAAAAAAAATATGTTGAAGAATTACCAAGCTGTAACCTATTAATAAGAAAAGAGTTGTTTATGGACTTTGATGAAACTTTATTGACTGCAGAAGATACTAAATTATGTTTTCAAGTCAAAGAAAGAGGAAGGAAAATTTTATACGCTCCGGATGTTGTTGTTTATCATCATAGGAGAGATGGTTTGTTAAAACACCTAAAACAAATGTGGATTTATGGGAGAGATGTTGCATTCTTACTGAAAAAAAAATTTAGTTTTGATAAAGTATATTACGGATTGTTAAGTTTATGGGTCTTAGGATTAATAATTGGTGGAATTCTAAGTTATTTTCATGAAATTTTTAGATTAATTTATTCTGGCGTTGTTTTGTTTTATTTGATCTTTATTTTTATTTTAAGTTTATTAAAAAATTTTAGGAGAAGTTTTCTTATTTTTTTAACTACTATATTTACTCATATAGTTTATGGGATTGGTTTTATTTATGGAATATTAAAATGAAGATTTGTGTTATACATAGATATCCGGCGCATGATGTTTTAGGAACAAATGCAAGCTTTGTTAAGTTATTAGAAGATTTAAGTAAAGAGCATAATGTTGATTTTATTAGCTTTAAAGATGATAAAAAAATTAAAAATGTTAATTATAATTCTATTAATTTAAGCTTTAGAAGAGACAATCATTTTGACAAGATATTTAAGAGCTTATTGTTTGTTTTTGTTGCTCCTTTTAAGGTTTTGAGGAAGAAATATGATGTTATTTACTGCGATGATAATTTACCCATATATTGGTATTTTGTTAAGAAATTTGGTAGAACTAAAACTTTGTTAAGAATTGGGGATTTATGGGGGTTGTTTTTACAGGAAAAAAGATTTCCTATTTATTTTAGATTGCCTGCTAAGATTTTATATTTTTTTGAAAAAAAAATTATGTGGAAATCATTAGATGGGGTTCTTGTCTTAAGTAATGCCTTAAGGAGACATATGTTAAATATCGGAGTAAGTAAAGTTAAAACTATAACTGAATGCATTGACTTAAGGGATTTTGAAAATATAAGAAGTAGTGGTGATAAGATTATTAATCATGGATTTTTTCACGAATATAAAAAAACAGACACTATGATTAAAGCAATACCTAATGTACTGAAAAGATACCCTAAACAAAAATTTATTTTTGCCGGAGACGGTCCTGAATTAAGTAATTTAAAAAAATTAGCTAAAAAATTAAATATTGAAGGTAATGTTGAATTTACTGGTTGGTTAAGATTTGATAGATTATTAGAAAAGATAAAAGAAAGTAAAATTGGAGTTACTTGCAGAAGTAAAGGAAGAGCTAATGATTTTGTGGTTACAACAGGACTTTTACAGGACATGGTAAGTGGTTTAAGTGTGTTGGCTCCAAATACAGAAGCAACTAAAGACTTTATAAACGGAAAAAATGGTTTGATATATAATGTAGAAGATTCAGAAGATCTAGCAAATAAAATTATTTATTTATTAGATAATGAACAAGAATTAAAGAAAATGAGTGAAAAGGCGAAAGAAGATGTTAAAAAATATGATAAAGAAATCGTTGCTAGGGGACTGAAAGAGGCAATTGAAAATGTTTAAGAGTTTAATGAAAAGAAATTTTCCAAGCTATGTAATATTCTTTGTTACGGCTAGATGTAATGCTAAGTGCAGTTTCTGTTTTAACTGGAAAAATATTGAAAGATGGAAAGAAAAAAAAGAATTAAGCTTAATTGAGATTGAAAAAATTGCTAAAAATTTTGGAAATTTGCCTTACTTAACCTTAAGCGGGGGGGAGCCTTTTTTGAGAAAAGATATTGTAGAAATATGCAGGATTTTTAAAGAAAAGGCAAATACTAAATTTATTACAATTCCTACTAATGGTATTGATTCTAATAAAATAAAAAAAGATGTTGAAGAAATTTTGAAATTAAATGTGCATTTGAATATAAGGATAAGTTTAGATGATTTAAATGGAAGACATGATAAGATGAGAAATGTTAAGGGTTGTTTTGAAAAGGCTTTGAAGACTTATAAATTATTAAAGGAACTAAAGAAAGGATATAAGAATTTTAATTTAGATGTTATGACTGTTTTTTCTAAAATGAATGAAGATAGAATTAAAGAGATTTTTGAGTATTTTAAAAAGATGGATTTGGATCACCATTATTTAGGATTAATCAGAGTAGATAGTAAACAAAAGGAATTGGCTAATGTTAGTATTGAAAAATATGAAGAGATGTTAAAATGGATTAAGAAAAACTACAGCAGTAAAGAAAATAGACCATTTAAGAGTATTTTCCTGGCATTGGATGAGTTAAATGAGGATTTGACCATTAAAACATTTAAGGAAGGCTATAACTTAAGGTGCTATGCTGGAAAAAAATTAATTGTAATAAATGAAGAGGGAGAAATTTATCCTTGCGAGTTATTAAGTAAAAGTTTTGGAAATTTAAGGGATTATGATTATGATATAAAACAATTGTTAAAGAATGGAAAAGCTAAAGGAATAATAAGATTTATTAAAAAAAGTAAATGTCATTGCACTTGGGGGTGCAGCAATTTTATTAACATAATGTATAATGTTAAAATGTATCCTAAATTATTATGGAAATCAATAAGATGAGGGTAGTTTTTGCTTATTTACCTACGGAAAGAGAAGAATTTCTTTGTTTAAGCCAAAATAGATTCTCTAAGTTTAGAGGGGATTGTGAATTAATCTACCCTGTAATTCCTGCAAGTGGTTTAACTTTATTAAAGAGTAATAAATTTGAAGTTTTTTACATTGATAGTATTTTAGAGCAATTAAATACCGAAAAATTTATTGAAAAATTAAAAGAAATAAATCCAGATTTGTTAGTTTATGAAACCAAGACCCCTGTTGTAAAAAGTAATTGGGGGATTGTTAAAAAAATTAAGAGAATATTGCCTGAGATAAAAATTGCTGCTTGTGGAGATCACGTTTCAGTCCTCCCGCTTGAAACAATGGAAAATTCTAATGTTGATTTTGTTATAACTGGAGGGGATTTTGATATGGGGATGTTAAGGTTGGCAGAACATTTACAAGATGGAAAAGAAATGCCTAAGGGATTTTATTATAGAGAAAATAAAGAAATTAAAAATACAGGAGAGTATGAATTAGTTAAAGATTTAGATTATTTACCTTTTATTGATAGAGAAGTTATTCCCTGGGAAAAATATCATGAAGGATGGACATTAAAAAAAAGATTCATGTATATGATGGGTAGCAGAGGATGTGCTTATAGATGCAGTTTTTGTTCTTGGCCAGCCATGCTCTTCAAATACAAATTAAGAATGAGAAGTGTTAGTAAAGTTTTAGATGAAATGGAAATTTTAGTAAATAAATATAAAGTTGAAGAGATATTTTTTGATGATGATACTTTTACTTGTAATAAGAAATGGGTTATGGATTTTTGTAAAGGGGTTGTGGATAGGGAAATAAAAGTTCTTTGGAGTTGTAATGGAAGAGTTGACAATACTGATGAAGAAATGTTAATAGCTATGAAGAAAGCTAATTGTAGATTGATTAAATATGGAATTGAAAGTGCTAATCAAAAAACTTTAGATAGAATAAATAAAGGTTATACTATTGAGCAAATTAAAGAAGCTTTTATGTTAAGTAAAAAAATTGGAATTTTAAGACACGGAACAGTTATGGTTGGTTATCCTTGGGAAAGTAAGGAAGATATGGAGAAAACAATTAAATTTGTTAAAAGTTTGGATGTTGATACTGTTCAGTTTTCTATCCCTATAGTTTATCCAGGAACAAAATTATTTAAAGAAGCTGAAGAGAAGAATTGGTTAAGATTTGGGAAGAATTGGGAGAAATATGACATGTCTGAGCCTAGTTTAAGGCATTCTGAGCTAAGTTCTGAAGAAATAGTTAAATTATGTCAAGATGGGTGGAAAAAGGTCTATTTTCAGCCAAAATTTATGTTTAGAAAATTATTGGCTCTTAAAAATATAGATCAGCTTAAATGGACTTTTAGAGGAGTTAAAACGGTTTTTAACGATATTTGGGCTATAGGTAAGTAATTTCGTAAATGAATAAACCTTCTATGCTATAAACTAAATTAAATTTTAAATCATTTTTTATTATTTCTGGAGGGGGGAAGTAATCTACTGGTTGACCTTTGAATGTTGCTTGTGCTTGGTTATTTTGGACTAATAATTCTGCTTCAAAATAAGGAAGTTTCCAATCAAGCCCATTTTGAAGGAACGTTTCTTGGCTCATCCATTGTGGCTCTATTTCTAATAGAGAAAGGATCATATAACGGGTTTTGTTATACATTCCTCCCAATACTTCTTCAAATTTTTCAGGACTTCCTCCTCCCATTGACCACGTATATCGTTCGGAATAATAATTTACTTGAGGTAAGCCATTGCTATAAATAAGATCTCCTGTATTAGAATTTTCTTTTATCCATAATCCTGCATCTCGAAATTGGAAGTAAGAATCTTTTTTCTGATTGATTAAATCGTTATTTAATTTTAATTGATAAACAGATCCTGCGATTAATAATATTGTAATAACCGCAATTGCTATTAAATTATCATATTTTGAAATAAGATTGTATATTGTTTTGCAGCCTTTTGCGATTATATAAAATATAGCAGGTGCCATTATTATTACCCAACGTGGTTCTGCTTGTCTTTCTATAAAAATAAAAAAAATCATTGGTACTAAAATGGACAAAGTTATAAAGAAATCTGATTTTAAAGATTTATCCTTATTTTTAAAAATTAAATCAAATCCTAAGAATACTCTTATAAGGTAAGTTAATCCTATTAGAAATAATATGAAAAAAATAGTTCCGGTATATTGTTGGAAATAATCCATTAAATGCCATGCTATTGGGGATGAGAATTTTATTGCTGCTTTTCTAGCCCCAAAATAAAGGTCCCAAAAAGCTAAAAGATTTCCAAAATGAAAATAATTCCAAATTAAATATGGAGAAACCGTTATTGTTGATACAATCGCGGTTAGGTAAAGCTTCTTTTTTTTAAATATTTTAATATTTTCTGTGATTAGTAGATAAGAGATGATTATTACTATCGGTAAAACTCCCCCAACTCTGATTAAAAATCCAAGACCCAAGAATAAACCTGTCAATATTAAATTTAATGTTTCTTTTTGTTTTTTAACATAACCTTTCCAGAAGAAATAAAATGCTGCCAATCCAAATACAAATGCAATGGGATCTGTATGGACTCTTGCTGTGTTAAAGAGTAATACCCAAAATATACCCATAATGTAAGCTGCTATCAACCCTGTATATTTATCATAAAGTTCTTTTCCAAGTAGATATGTTAAATAAACACTAAAGAAAGATGGAAGCAAGACTACAAAAAATCTGATAATTGCTTCACTATGAAAACCTAAAAAATAAAATATAGAGATTAGTAAAGGGAAAAGTGGTTGGCGTTGGCTTGCAATTTCATATGGAACCCCTAATGCCCAATGTTTTGCGGTTACTAAATATTCTGATTCATCCCACCAAACTGCGGTATTAACATTAAAATATTTTAACCTTAAGTAAAAAGAAAAAATAAGTATTGCTATTAATATCAGATTGAAGTTATTAGTAAAAAAATTTAATATTTTTTCTTTGGATTGATTTATTGTACCTTCCATAATTTCAATAAAATAAGTAAGTTTATAAATTTACTTGGGGTGCAAGTTTTGTAAATCATAAATCCACATAGCGTCTTCTTTGTTTATTTTAACTATGTGATTTGGCTCATATGTTTCTTTAAATTGAGTTGCTTCTTCCCCAAATCTCTCCCTGGGGATGGGGGCAAATAAAAGGTACCTTACTGTCTGATTTTCTGGTTTGAAATATTTTATTTTTTCAGATAAAGTTGGTTCTCTTCCTATTTGTTGCTGGAATGCTTGATGAAAATTCCAATCTAAAATTCCTTGAGAATGTCTAAGGTAGAAAAATATAGTTCCTTCAGTACCAATAAAGGTCTCATCATCTTTTAAAACCGATTTTAGATAATCTGCTGTTTGTTTAGTACTATAACCGATATTTAGGAAATTACAGCTTTCTGGTTTTAATGAACAAATTATTGGATTTGCATTTTCAAAATATGGGGAAACTGAGTAGGCGTTATAAAATGAAAATGAAATATAAATCAAAATAAATAAGGCAAAAACTAACTTTCTATTTTTTATCTTCCATAAGGGAGATATTTTTGAAAAAGATAATGACATTAAAAAGATAAAACCGAATAAGTAAGGTAAAGATCTATAAGGCACAACAAAAACAGGGAAAATTATAGATAATATAAACCCTATAGGTGCCAAGAATAGGATGAAATTATCTAAAGGACCTTTGTTTTCTTTTTTTATTAGTTTGTAATATAAATAAAATGCAAATAAGAAAAATAAGGTATCTAAGAGATTTAGTTTTAATAATAAATTTTTAAAAAATTCAATTAAATTATTGAACTTTAAACTATTGGATGCTAGATTCTGATTAAATTTTTGATATATGGTATAAGTATCCAAAAAGTTTTTTGGGTTTAATTTAAAGAACATTAAAATTGAAAAAATATAAATTATTCCTGATACCAATAATAGTTTTATAAAGGTTATACAATTTTTTTTATCAACTTCCTTGTCTCTTAAAAACGTTAAACTTAATTTTTTAGATATTATAGATAATATTTGTAAAGTTTCATTTGAATATTTTTTTATTATTAAACTAAAGTAGATTATTGCCATGAAGGCTATGCTGAATTTTGAGGCGAAGGCTAATCCAATTGTAAAAAAAGAGATTAAGAAATGAATTGCTTCTATCACTGAATGTTTTAATTGTTGATATCCTTTCAAGAAGAAAATAAAAGAAATTAGGGTAAAGGTCCATAAGATAATATCTGTTTTTATCCACCCACTATATTTTAATATCTCTGGGGAGAATGCAAAAAAAGAAATTAAAAACAATGCAGAATATTTATTAAAAAATGTTAAAGCAAAGTAAATTATTAATATAAAAAAGAGGATTCCAAATAAGTACATTGGTAAATGACATTCTGTATTTGAATTTGATAATGCTTCTCCAATAAGATAATACCTATCTGGATAAAAAAATGGTTGAATATTTGACACTCCAGAAAAATCCTCTCCAGAAAGCATACATCCTGCCCCAATAATCATGTCCCCTAATGGGGGATTTCCATAGTTTAATCCTGGAAAATAAGAATGAGGATAGAACCACATCAAACCTGCTGGGATGGTTGCTTCATCATCTCCCCAGTAGCCTACTTCTGAAAAACCATTAAGTCTAAGAAAAACTCCTAGAATTATTATTAATAGTAAAATACCTATGAAAATATTGTCTTTTTTAATTTTATATAAAAATTCCATATATCCTTAAAATACCTAAATCTTTAAAATATTGTGCTTTTTAACTGAAAAATTTAAAGTTAATTTAGTTGTGATGGAATATCTAAAACTTTATAAATCGCTTGTTTTGTTGCTTAGATTAAAGTGAAAAGGATTTCTATATTTGGAATTGGAAGAGTTGGGCTTCCCTTAGCTTTAGTTTTTGCAGATAAAGGATGTAAAGTAATTGGTATGGATATAGATAAAGAGAAACTAGAAATTATAAAACAAGGAAAAATGCCTTTTTTAGAAAGGGGTGCAGAAGAATTATTAAAAAAACATATTAATAATAATTTTTTAATAACTAGTAGTGTTGAAGAAAGTGTTAAAAATTCTGAGTATATTATCTTGACTTTGGGGACACCTGTTGATGAACATATGAATCCTATTTTTTCTCAAATAGAAGGAGCTATTAATGAAATTTTGCCACATTTGAAGCAAGGTCAGACAATTATTCTTAGGAGCACTGTTTCTCCAGAAACAACAGAATATCTCAAAGGATATATAGAGAAAAAAACAGAATTCCATATAGGTAAAAATCTATATCTTGCATTTTGTCCTGAGAGGATTGCTGAAGGATATTCTATAGAAGAAATACCAGAAATCCCTCAACTTATTGGGGCTTTGGATAATGAAAGCATAAGAAAAGCCGAAGAATTATTTAAGATAATCACTGAAAAAACTATAAAGTCTGATGCAAGATCTGTAGAAATAGCAAAACTTTATTGTAATATGTATAGGTATATAGATTTTGCAATTGCAAATGAATTTATGATGATTGCACAAAGTTTTGATAGGGATATTTATGAAATTGTTAATTTAGTAAATAAAGACTATAAAAGAAGTGGACTTAAACAACCTGGTTTAGCTGGGGGTCCTTGTTTATACAAAGATGGATTTTTCTTAATTAATAAAACCCCTTATAATGAACTTATTTCAACAGCATGGAAGATAAATGAAACTGTTCCAGCATATTTGATAGATAGAATTAGTAAAAAAAGGAATATAAAAAATGCAAAAGTAGTAATTTTAGGATTGGCCTTTAAAAAAAATATTGATGATCCTAGAAACTCTTTATCTTACAAGGCTAAAAAAATATTTAAAAATGAAGGTGCAGAAGTTTACACCCATGACCCTTACATAGAGCCAGAAGATCTTGATAAAAAACTGAAAGATGCAGACATAGTTATGTTAACTACAAACCATGATTACTACAAAAGAGAATTGGATTTAGACAAAATAAAAGCATTAGCAAAAGAAGATTGTATTATTTGCGACATATGGAATATTTTTGGAGAAGGTATCTTATTTAGAATTAAAAAAATCAAGGAGGTCTTATAAAATGAAAGAAAAAATATTGGTTACTGGCGGATGTGGATTTATAGGTAGTGAAGTAATCAAAAAACTCCTTGAAAAAGGATATGAAGTAACTGTAGCGGATAATTTAAGTAAACCAGAAAGTTCTATAAAAGAAGGTTATAAATTTGTTAAAATTGATCTAACTGATAAACAAAAAACTGAAGAGCTCTTCAAAGGTTTTGATATTTGTGTTAATTTAGCAGCTAAAATCGGGGGAATTGGATATTTTCATAAATATCCTGCGTGGATTTTAAGTGAGAATAATAAGATATACTCAAGTACTTTTGAAGCGGCTGTAAAAAATAAAATTAGTAGAATAGTATATATTTCCTCTTCAATGGTATTTGAAAATATAAGTATATTTCCAAGTAAAGAAAAACATATTACAAAGATTCCTCCACCTTCTTCTGCTTATGGTTTCTCAAAGTTGATAGGAGAATGGTATTGTAAGGCGTTTAAAGACCAGCATGGGTTAAATTATTCAATTTGCAGACCATTTAACGCCTATGGAATTAATGAAGCTCCTGGGGAAGAAATAGGTTATGCTCACGTAATCCCTGACTTAGTCAAAAAAATGATATCTGGACAATATCCTTTAGAAATGTTAGGAGATGGGGAACAAACAAGATGCTTTACTTATGTAGGTGATTTAGCAGAAGGAATTGTTAAAGTAATGGAAAGCGAAAAAGCTGTAAACGAAGACTTCAACATTAGCAGCCCAGAAGAAACAAAAATGATAGATCTTGCAAAGAAATTATGGAATATTTGTGAGATGGAAAAACCATTTGAAGTCAAATTCGTTTCTGGATTTAAACATGATGTGAAAAAAAGAATCCCCGATACATCAAAGATAAAAGAATTGATTGGTTGGGAAGCCAAAACAAAATTAGATGATGGTTTAAAAGAAGTGGTAGATTGGTTAAAAACAAAAATTTAGGAAAAATAAATGAAATTAACTTTTTTAACACTTGCGGGTATAGAGAATTCTACTACTAAAAGAGTTTTTTACATAGCAAAAGAATTAAAAAAAAGAGGGCATGAAATTAATTTTCTTTCTTTGAATTGGGTTGCTAAAAAAGGAAGTGCTGGGAAAGGAAATGAGTTAATTGAGGGAATTAAGGTAAAAGAAATTAAGATAAAAGATAGTCTCTTTAGTATTTTTTTAGTAGGTCCTTTAAGGTTATTTCCTAAATTAAATGGAGATTTAATTGTTTTAAGTAAGCCATTACTTCCACATACAATTCCTTTTTTACTAGCAAATTTTTTTAAAAGGAAAAAATATGTATTAGATACAGATGACTGGGAAGGGGTCGGTGGTGGAGCGAGTTACAGCCATTTTGGATGGTTGAAACGTTCTATGATAACTCTTTTTGAAGAATATATCATGAATAAAGCTGATGGTGTTATTGCAGTTAGTAGGGTTTTAGAAAGAAGATCGATGGATGCTGGAGCTAAAAAAGTTGCTTATATTCCTAATGTTTCTGATGTAGGGGATTTTGATGTTAAAGAAGAAGAAAAGGAGAAATTAAAAAAAGAGTTTGGAATAAATAATGAAAAAATATTTTTATCTAGTGGATCGCATAGTGCAGACATGGTTGTAGATGGAATTAAATTTTTTATTGAAGGGTTTGGAAAAGCTAAGGGAAATTTTAAAATTATTATAACCGGACAAGGTAAATATACTGAGAATCTCAAACAATTATGTAACAAATTAGGATTGAAAGATAAAGTCATTTTTACTGGTTTTGTAGATGATAAAAAGTTTAGTGCTTGTGTGATTATATCTCATGTTGCTATAATCCCCCATGCCACAAAATATCCCTACACATTATATGCACTAAGCAGCAGTCCAAGGAAGATGTATGAAGCTATGGCAAGTGGTTTAGCGGTCCTAGGTTGTCCTGTTGGAGAAGTAAAAGAAACTTTAGGAGGAAGTGATAATTTTTTAGTTCCAGAGGGAGATGTTGATGCTTTAGCTAAGAAAATTGATGAGATTATAAAAATGGACAATAATAAATTAAAAGCCATTGGTTTGAAGAACAAAGAAAAAATAAATGAGTTTTATAATTTTAAAGTACAAGGAGAAAATGTGGAAAGATTTCTTAGAACGATTTTATAAATGTGCAAAGGTGTCTCCATATTTAACAATTAATTTATAACCTTCTTTTTTTAACAATTCATTGCAAGAATTTTTATCTAAATTTGATAGATGCAAATGTTCATACAATATCATTCTTGGTTTTATTTCATTGAAATTAATCGTTTTTATTATTTCGAGATCATATCCTTCTGCATCTATATGCAGTAAATCAATTTTTTTAACATTATTTTTTTTAATCAAGCTTTGGAAAGTCAGACATTTTATTTTTTCTTTAATGAAATATTTATCAAAATTAGGGATTTCATCTCTATGTTTAAGTATAATGTTTTTGTTGAATGAACCTATCTGATCATACCAATCGGGATTGTTTGGTTCGTTGTTTTCTTTAATTCTAAAAAAATCTTTATAACCCTCTTTATTGGCTATTGCAACATTTTCAAAAGTTAAATTGTTATAATTTTTATAAGTGGATTTTAATTTCTTGAATAAATGTGGAACTGGTTCAATAAGAATCCCTCTCCATTTATACTTTGTTATGAATTTATGAAGGGGGTCAGAGGTTTTTCCATCATTTGAGCCTATTTGAATAAAAAAGAAATCGTGAATCACTTTAGAATTCATTAAAATAAAATTTTGTATTCTAAATTCATTTAATTTTAATATTACTGCCTTTGAGTCTGTTAAAGCTTTTTTTATTTTTGATATAATAGTCATGTTTTAAGGTATAATACGAAGTTTTAAATAACTTTTTAAGGTAATAATTTTAGATAAAAAGTATTTTTAAAATGAAAATTAAAATCTATACAGATTGTCCTGTTAAATTGTATTATCAAGGAGTTTATTCTATAGAAGAGGATATTGAATTAGTTGGAACGAGATTTTTATATTATTCTATGATAAAACTAAATAATAGGTTTAAATTTTTAAGAAAATTGACTAGAAGAGGGGAGATTAAAAATGAGCCAGTTTCTGGCATATGGAGAAGTTTTAGTGCCCCTTTTAGATTGCTGTTTTGCAAAAACATTGTTCTACCAGTTACTGCTTGTAGGAATATAGTTTATTACCTGTTATTATTAAAATTATTAAGAAAAAATTTGATATTTCATAGTGCATGGCCTTATCATGGGGAAAAATACATCGAAGAGCCAAAGTTATGGAATAAATTTTTTTGGAAATTGTTTTTTAGAAACATTAAGGCTATCGGTAATACTAGAAAAGCTACGGAAGGTTTGAGATCTGTGGGTGCTAGAGCTTATTATATCCCCCACTCTGTTGAAACTTCAATCTTTAAACCTAAAGAAAAAGACAACAAGAAGCCGGTTGTACTTTATGTTGGAAGATTAAATGAAGCTAAAGGGATTAAATCTATATTAAAACTAGCAGATAAATTCAATAAAGAAGCAAAATTTGTTTTTGTTGGTTCTGGGCCTTTAGAAAATGAAGTTAGGAATAATAAAAATGTAGAATTTTTAGGGGAAATTAATGACAGAAAAGAATTAGCTGAGGTTTATAGAAATTCTGATATTTTTATTTTAAACTCCTATAAAACCCCTGAATGGGAAGAGATATTTGGGCGGGTATTAATTGAAGCAATGAGTTCTGGTTTGGCTGTAATTTCAACTGATTGTATTGGTCCTAAAGAAATAATTAGAGATGGAGAGAATGGATTTCTTATTGAACAAAAAAATGATAGACAGTTATTAGAGAAATTTAATATTCTATTGAAAGATAAAAAATTAAGGGAAAAAATGGGAAAAAATGCTAGAGAAGATGCTTTAGAAAAATACGATATTAAGAAAATTTCTGAAAAATGGCTCGAGGTAATAAAGAAATGAAAATAAATAAAATTCCTCCTTTGGAGAGGATAACCCCAGGTACTGAAGAATGGAAACTTGAAAAAGATTTATGTTTAGCAAAATATATTTGTGTTAAAAATTTTATAAAGGGTGATGTCTTAGAAGTTGGATGTGGATATGGTTATGGCAGTTCTTTTATTGCAGATAACTGTAATTCTGTTATAGCAATTGATAAAAATAAAGAAGGCATTAATAGTGCAAGGAAAAGGTATGGAAAACCGAATCTTACATTTGTAATTTCTGATTTTTTTAAATTTGAACACGACAAAAAATTTGATACAATCATTGCTATGGAATTAATAGAACACTTAGATAATTATGAGGAATTTATTGAACTTTGTAAAGATATGTTGAAGAAAAATGGAAAATTGATATTATCTACTCCCAATAAATTATTAGAAAGTGAAATGGAGAATGAATTTCATAAACATGAATTTTATCCTGATGAACTAAAAACACTTTTAGAGAGATATTTTAACAAAGTAACTCTCTTTTCATTTAGATTTAAGGAGGAAAATAAAATATTTCTTCCAGAGAGTGTGAAAGTATTTTTAAGGAAACATTTTATGGGTGTTGTAAATTATTTTAGACGTTTACGCTCTAGTGCTAATAATTTTTATATGGAAGAAAACGATAAATTAGAAAATGATAGGGGAATTATTGCTATATCCAAAGATGATTAAAAAATGAAAATAAGTGTTGTTGTTGCTACTTACAATAGAAAAGAACTATTAAAGAAAATGATAGATTCTTTGTTAAATCAGAATTATGATAATTATGAAGTTATTATTGTTGATGATGGTAGTAGTGATGGAACTAAAGAGATGTTAGAAAAAATTAAAGATGAAAAATTTAAATTTATAACCCAACAGAACTTATATCCTGCTATTGCAAGGAATAATGGTGTGAAGATTTCTAATGGAGAAGTTATTGCATTTACAGATGATGATTGTGTTGCAGATAGAAATTGGTTAAAAGAAATTAAAAATTGTTTTGGGGAAAATACAGACATTATTGCTGTTGAAGGGAAAACAACTAGTTTTGACACAACCCCATTTACCAAACAAGTTATTAATGAAAAAGGACAAAGATATGCTACATGCAATATGGCAGTTTATAAAAAAACATTCTTAGAAATAAATGGTTTTGATGAAGATTACCCTTTTGGGACTTTAGAAGATCAAGATTTGGCTGCGAGGATTCTAAGAAAAGGAAAAATCAAATTTTGTGAGGGGGCAGTTATAATTCATCCCCCTATTGGTGACAAGATTGTTGAAAATAAAGATATACTATTAAGACCAATTAAAACATATAAAAATATTATAGACAAATTTTATAAGATTCATAGGGGCGACTTTTTATCACATTTAAGATTATACAAAAAATGTCCTGAATATTACAAAACCCATTTGGGGAGGAATCCTTTTATTTCTTTTATGAAGATTACGTTTTGGCAACCCTTATATGGATTAAATTTTTATAAAAAATATTTTTTAGAGAATCCAAGTAAAATAATTCCTTATTTATTTAATAAATTTGCAGTTTCTTCTATGACTTGGGCTTGTTTTTTTAAGTATAAGTTTTTAAAATCTTGGAAGAAAAGTTAAATACTTTCTTTGTAATTTTTTTAGAAGTTTCTATTGGATGTAAGAAATAACCTTTCTTTCTCTTCATATCATTTCTTTTGCTCATTCTTTTTGATCTTTTTCTAATTTCTTCTAATAATTCTTTTTTATCTTCTTTGGTTAGATTTTCACTTAATCCCATATCTGAAGAATAAACAAAATATCTAGACCAATCCTTAATTTTTGGTAATAAGTTTCTTTCTTTGGCTATTTCATACAATTCTGTTCCTACAAATGGTGTTGCTAAACTCCACCTGAAAATATCTGGTTTTATTTCATCACACAATCTTATCGTATCCCATACTTGTTTTTTTGTTTCTGTTGGAAATCCCATCATAAAGTAACCTACAGATTCTAGTTTTGCTTTTTTGGTTAATTTGAATGCTGTTCTTACTTTATCTAAGTTTATACCTTTTTTAATTACTTTAAGAATTTCCTTACTTCCACTTTCTATTCCAAAACATACTTGGAAACATCCTGCTTTTTTCATTAATTTTAGTAAAGGTAAATCTATAGAGTCTACTCTTGTATCGCACCCCCATTTTATGTTTAATTTTTCATGGATTAACATATTACAAAATTCTGTTGTTCTTTTATTGTCTAATGTAAAAGTATCATCATTAAACCTAAATATTGTTGTTCCGTATTTTTTGTGAGTATTTTTTACTTCATCAAATATGTTTTTTGGAGTTCTAAATCTTACTTTCCTTCCCCATAACCGTTTAGATGCACAAAAAGTACAATCATAAGGACAACCTCTTGAAGAAATTATACTTCCAAAAGAATTTGGGTGAAATTCTTCCCATTTGTAAAACAAATCCCATTCTGGAGATGGAAGGGAATTAATGTCTTCCACTCTTAATTCTGGAAGATTTTCTATTATTTTTTTATTAACCTTGTAAGTTATTCCTTTGACATTTTTTAGGGGTTTTTTCTTTTCTAAAGATTCAATTAAATTGTAAAAGGATACTTCCCCCTCCCCTCTAACAACAATATCAAATTCTTCTTCTTTTACAGTTTCTTCAGGCAAACTAGTTGGATGGATTCCTCCCACTACAATTTTTATTTTTGGATTAATTTCTTTTAATTTTTTGGCGATTTTTTTAGCAATTCCATACTTTGCTGTTATGATTGTAATTCCAACAACGTCTGGCTTAAATTCTTCCATAACTCTCCCTAGTTCTTCTAATGTTTTGTTAATGTAAGGGTTATTGTCTGACTCTATGTTAGAAACATAATGCTCGTAATCTATCAATAAATCTCCGTGAGTTGTTTCAGACTTAAGAATGAAGTCTCCATTATAAATTAAACATTCATGCCCTTTATTTTTTAAATAAGATCCCAAATAAGCTAAACCAACTGAAGAAATGTAATTACTTTGTTTTTGTAAGGAATACCAACAGGGATCTATTAGTAAAACTTTCATATTTTATTTTGAAATAAATCTATTTATAAAATTATCTAAAGAATCTAAATTTATCTTAAATTTGGTTTGTATTGCCTTAAATATCATTAAATCCTGTTTTTCAAAAGACTTGGTAAATAAAAGTAAAAATAAATAAGCTATACTAGAGAATCCCAAGAATATTATTGAGGAATAAATGGAATCTAAATATATGAAGTGCAAAAATGATTTGGACATTATGAAAATTACCCCTATAGAAAATAAGACTCTTAGGGAACTTGTTTCAAAAGGATTTATTCTTGTTATTAAAAAGTATTCTACTAAGATAATTACAGAGAATAAAGATATTGACATTGTTGTTGCTATGGCTGCTCCAATAATTCCATAGGATTTTATGAAGATATAGTTTAAAATTATCCCAATTACTAAAAGAAATAGATGATTAAATAATATTAATTTTGTTTTCTTTATTGCCAATAAAACATTTAATTGCGGCATTGGCAGATAAGCAATAAAGTAACATACAGAAAGTAGTTTTAAAACATTGTATGCTGAAATGTACTCTTGTCCAAAAACACTTAAGAATTGTTTTGAAAATAAAAATAATGCCATTAATAAAAATAAATTAACTACATTTGTCCATTTGGAAATTGTTTTTATTAAACTTTTAAATTCTTCTTTTTGAGTTTTAAAATCTATCCCACTTAGTATTGGAAAAAATAAAACCATTAATGCAAAAGGAAAAATGTACAATATACTAGTTAATGGCATTGCGGCATTATATAAAGCGACTTCTTTTATCTCTAAAAAATATCCTATCATTAACGTATCTGTCCAAAGTGCAATTAGGGCTATCCCCTCACTGAACATTAATGGCAAGGAGTAGGATAATATTGTTTTGTTAGAATAGATTGCTTTTGAAGTTTCTTGGAAATAAGGAAGAATATACTTTTTAGAGTAATATGCTGCAAGTAATAATGAAACTAGTGCTGCTATGATAAAAGCTACAATAATCCCAAATAATTTAAATCCTAAAAAAATAAAAAGAATTGTTAAAATTATTTTTGTAAAATTTTGAACTAAATCTTTACTATAGGTAATATACTTTATACTATGGAATGATCTCATTAAACTGAAGAATACTTCTGTTAATACTGTAATGGGAATGGCTATTGCTAATAATTTTAGAACTAGAGATAATTCTGTTTTGTTGAAAAAATATAATGCTATCTTATCTGAAAGTATGAATAATACTATTGCGGATAAAACACTTGAAATTGTTAATAATTTAAAACTAAAAATTAAGATTCCTTTAATTTTTTCTTTTTCTTCCCTAGTTTTAAAAACTGAAATGTAATGGGTTATCCCTTTACTAAATCCCAATGTTGAAAATGATATTAATATGCTGTAAACTACAATCCCTAGAGAAAACAAACCATATTCTTCTATACCATATCTAGCTATTATGATTTTATAGACTAAATTCAATAATCTTGCTATGAAAATTCCAATTAATGTAATGCCTGCTCCTTTTACTATCTTTTTTAGAAAAAAATCTGTATTAGACATAGTGCTAAATTGAATGAAATGCTTTAAAAAGTTTCTCAAATAGTTATTTTACAATGATTTAAAAGTTTTTTCTTCTTTAATATTGATATGAAAAATTTGATGTTTGTATCAAGAAAGTTTCCTCCTAGTGTGGGGGGTATGCAAAAACAAAATTATGAATTATACAAAGAATTAACTAACTACTTTGATGTAAATCTTATTTCTCTTGGAAAAAGTCAAATACACCTTTCCTGGTTTTTTCCATATGCTTCTTTAAAATCCTTATTTATTTCAAATAAAATGAATGTTGTTCTTTTAGGGGATGGAGTTTTATCTCCTATAGGATATCTAATAAAAAAAATATTTAATAAAAAAGTATATTGTGTTATTCATGGTTTAGATGTTACTTACGCTAATTTTCTTTATCAATATTTTATCTTAAAAATTTTTAAAAAAATGGACGGGCTTATTTGTGTTAGTAATAATACGATTGATGAATGTGTAAAAAGAGGAATATCCAGAGAAAAATGTTTTTTTATTCCTAATGGAATCCATTCTGAAGAAAATGTGTCTTGTTCTAAAGAAGAATCTAGGATAAAAATAGAGAAAAAATTTAGAATTAAAATAAAAAATAAAAAAGTTTTAATAACGGTTGGAAGACTAAGAAAAAGAAAAGGCGTTTATTGGTTTTTGACTAACGTTCTAAATAAAATTAGAGAAGATGTAATCTATTTAGTTATAGGTAATGGTTCTGAAGAAGAAAGAATAAAACAGGTTACAGGAAACAAATCTGTTTTGTTGAAAGACGTTACTGATGAAGATAAAAAACATATTTACAATATTACAGATGTATTTATAATGCCCAATATTCCTGTTGAAGGTGATGTTGAAGGATTTGGGATTGTGGCAATTGAAGCTGCCATTAGAGGTATTCCAGTTATTGCTTCAAATATTGAAGGAATAAAAGATGCTATATTTGATAATGAAAATGGATTCTTAGTAGAAACTAAAAATACTGAAGATTTTGTTAAAAAAATAAAAGAGATACTTGAAATTGATAATTTGGAAAACTTTAAGAAAAAACAGATTGAATTTACAAAAGAAAAATTTGAATGGAAAAAAATTGGAGAAGAGTATTATAAACTATTAAAATGAAAAAATTAATCTTTTCCTTAATCAAAGGAGAATCTGGGGGAGATATTTATTTTGAGAATATCAAAAAATGCATTAATGGTTCTTTAGAGGTTGCTACAGATTACTTTAATAATTCCTATAAGTTTTTACCTTTTTTAAATAGAAAATCTGATTGTGGAGATATATATCATTGTATAAATGGTCAAGTACTTTGGAATTTGAGAAAGAAAAAAGGATATAAAATCTTTTCAATTACTCATTTAATGGATGAATTAGATTATGATGATAATATGAATTTTCTTCAAAAAACTTATTATGACTTAATATTTAACAGGTATCTTAAAAAATCCCTTCCTTATGCTGATAAAATAATTTCTATAAGTAAGTATAGTCAGATGAAATTAAAAGAAGTATTAGGTTTTGATTCTGAAGTTATTTATCCTTGTATAGATGTTGAAAAATTTAAACCAGATAATAAAAAAAGAGATAATAAAAAAATAAAAATATTTTTCTCTGGTAATTCTTCTAAACGGAAAGGTTTTGATTTATTGCCTAAAATAATGAATAGATTAGGAGACAACTTTGAATTATCTTGTACAGGTTTGAGAGATTATGATAAGGAGAATAATTTTCTAAAATATCTTGGAAGATTAGATAAAGAAGGTTTGGTTAACGCATATAATGATTGTGACATTTTTTTATTTCCATCTAGATTAGAAGGTTTTGGATTAAGCGTTGCAGAAGCTATGAGTTGTGGTAAACCTTGTGTTATTACCAATTGTAGTTCTCTGCCAGAAGTTATGGATAGTAATGGTGGATTTTTGTGTGAAAGAGATAATGTTGATGAATTTGTTGAAAAGATAAAAATTTTAGCTAATAACAAAAAATTAAGAGAAAAAATGGGAAAATATAATAGGAGAAGGGTTGTTGAAAATTTTTCTTTTGAAGCTTTAAAAGATAAATATTTAGAATTGTATAAATCTTAAGTTTACCTGACTGATTCCATTCTTCTTAAGTTAAATTTTTCAGTTATAAAAATAAGTGTTTTTTTAAATAATTTAGACTTTATAGACATTTTTTGAAGTGAGGAATATACTGGTTTGAAGAAGATTATATGTGAAGAAATCTCACCTAAAATTCCTAATTTTTTTAATTTTCTAACAAAAGTTCTTCTTAATATTTCTTTTTCAACTTTTTTAGTTAGTTTTAGCATTTTCTTTCTTTGTTTAAAAGATAATTGAGGAGTTACAAAGATAGGGTCATCAAAATGAGCCATAGTATTAAGATAATCTGGATCTTTTACAACAAATAAATTATTCTCTTTGACATAATCATACAATTCTGTGCCAGGGAATGGAGTTGCATTGTAAAAGTTAGCATTGTTAATTGGATACCTTAAAGCTAAATTAATGGAATCTTGAATATCTGCCTCTGTTTCTTGTGGTAAGCCGATAACATAAAATAAAGTAACAACAAATCCCATTTCTGTAGAAAGTTTTATTGCATTTTCAATTTGTTCAATTGTTTCTCCTTTTTTTATTACTTTTAACATCTTGTTATTTCCAACTTCCACTCCTATTGAGAGTTCTTCGAAGCCTACTTCTTTCATTGCTGTTAATATTTCTCTATCTACCTTATCTGCCCTTACTCCATTACCGCAAGTTAACTTCAATCCCGTTAAATTAGCTTCTTTGATTTTTTTACAAATATCTAAAATTCTTTGCTTATTGAAAATAAAATTATCATCTATAAAATCTATTACTCTATAATTTTGATAGTACCAATATTTTACTTCTTCTACTACATTATCTGGATCTCTCATTCGTATTGGTTTTCCCACTGTTGTTTTTATAGAACAATATATGCAATCATAAGGACAACCTCTTGAACTTAAAATGTGAATTTGTTTTCTCAAGTATTTTTTTAATTCAAATTTTTTATATTTTGGGAAAGGTAATTGTTTTATGTCTTGGAAGGACTTGTGTGAATTTTCTAGAATCTTATTATTTTCCCTATAAATTAATCCTGATATTTGACTTAAATCTATTCCATTACATAAGTCCACTAAGAGTTGTTCTCCTTCATATTTTAATGAATAATCTGCTTTTGTTTCTTCTAGAATTTTTTTACCTATTGTGGAAGCATGTGGCCCACCTATGATTATGTCAAAATCTTTATTTTTAATAGAATTGATTAATGAATATGGTACATCGTGTCTAAATGAAAAAGAAGAAAATCCAATTAAATCTGGTTTGAAAGTTTTAATTTTATCTTTTAAATCTTGTAATGAATACCCTAGTCTCATATCCATTACTTCATGTTCTATTTTGTTTTTTGATAAATATTCTGATAAATAACCCAAACTTATTGAAGGAGTGACTGGAGATCCAAAGACTCCTGGTAATGGAGGCATACAAAGTAAAACTTTTTTATAACGAGGTGTCATATGAAATTTTTGCTAGAATTAGCTTTAAATA
>JAHJRB010000071.1 GCA_018831025.1 Nanobdellota archaeon
AAGAGAGATAAGAAAAATTTTTTTACTCTTCTTTTCATCCATCTAAATTGATTAGATATCATTAGCAAGTATTGGGCTCTGCTCATACTTGCTTTTTTCTATTAACTCTAGAATAGAAAAAGTTAATTAGGAGTTACTGTTTTATTATCTAAAAATTTAACTAATCCGGACTAAAGAGATTATTTCCTATTTATTTTTAAAAATGATTCTTCTTTCTTTATCTTCTCTTCTTCCCATTCCTTTATTCCCTGGCTACATTCAGTCGTTTCTCAAAACAGGTATAGCACCAAATTAGAAATTAAACGCCGAGACTGGGATTTGAACCCAGATATCCAATTGGAAACAGGCTAACCTGATTTTTTACTCAAGCTTTTTTAAAAGCTTGTTTCAAGGCTTACACAACTTTTGATGAAACTTTTACCAAAAGTTTCTGCGCAATACCAGGTTATGCGATCTCGGCTTAAAGCAAAACTGGAATACCTTCTTTAATCTCATACTCTTTCTTGCATTTACTGCAAACTAATTTTGTTTTATCTTTATTATACTTTAAACTTCCTTTACATTTTATGCAAGCAAGTACTTCTAATAATTCCTTTTTTATAGGTTCTCCCATTTTACTTTAATTTAGAATTAGATAATTTATAAAGTTAATTAAAAAAATTATTTTCTCTTTTTTATAGCGCCAACTTTCCTTGCTATCATCCTGTCGATGTTATCTATCTTTCTTTCCAAGATAAACACCCTTCTTAGGGCATAAACAATTCCAGCAATAGCTCCTAATAAGATATACAATAAAACATCAGTAGTTACAGCCATTAATTATCACCTCTATATTCTCAAAAATATATTTTAGTATTTAAGCTTTTCCTTCTACAGCCCTTTCTAACATAGCTGCAAAAGCAGGTCTAGTTACAAAAACTCCAATGCTTACACCAATTATTGTAGTAACAGCAAATCCTCTAACTAATCCAGCAGCAGCATTCCACATAGGCAACATAGCTGCTAATGTAGAAAAATAAGCAACCAAAATAATATAAAACGCTCTTTTTATTTTCTCTTTCCAGCTAAGGAATGTTTCTTTCTCCCCTTTTAGAGTTTCATCTGTGATAACAATTTGATCATCTACCCCAGTACCAACCGCAGCAATAACACCTGCTATAGCTGCTAAGTCTAAATTCCAGCCAATAAAAGCAGCTATACCAATTGTAATAAATATCTCGCTCACTAAAGTAATAGCCATCGGCAGTAATACTCTAAAATTTCTATACCTTACATAAATAACAGATAATACAGCTATTATGGAAATAAATCCTACTAATAATGTATTCTTAATAAAACTCTGTCCAAATATAGGACTAATAGAATCTAATTTAGCAATTTCTAGTTTAAATGGCAAGCTACCTGTAATAAGGACAGTTTGTAACTGATCCATACTGCTCAAAGAACTTTGGTAAGCACTAGCTTCATCAACTCCAGCTCCACTCCCAGTAATTAATATGTCAGTAGCTTCATTACCCTTTAAATCAGCATCAATGTTTAAACTATCTATTAATTTCCCATCCAAATAAAATTCAATTTGTTTTTCAAGTGTTTTTTGCCCGCTCTCTCCTGTTACAACATTAAGATTTTTAGTTACTCTAGCAAAGTTTTTAGCAGCCTCCGGACTTAATTTTATGCTAAATTGGAATCTGCAGGCATATCCCTCTTGTACAGTCCCACAATTTCTAATCCCGCTGCAAGTTCCATCATCTCTGCAAACAAAAGGAATATTTTCCTTACCACCGGTAAACACAGTTTCATTTCCAACTTTGGCCTCAAAACTTCCCTGCTTAGCTATAAATCCGCTAATATCCTCTTTACTTACACCAGCAATCTCAACAAGCACGTATTTATGGTCTCCACCTTCAGCAGCCCTTAATTTCATATCTGTTAAACCATAAACATTTAATCTATTTCTAAGAACAACCATTAAATCAGAAATATCCTTGCTAGTTACAGTTCCTTCATCTTTAATAGGCTCTAATAATACTCTAGTTCCACCCTCTAGGTCTAAACCCAATTTAATATTATTTTTGCCTGGAATTTTAACATCAATTCTAGGTTCTTCATAAACAAGATATGCATAATCTTTTTTATTTGTACTTAATTCTAATTTTTCATTAGGCAACAAACTATATTTTATCCCCTCAAAATCTTCATTAGTTTCTAATTTATTATCATTAATTTCTAATATCTTATCTCCAACACTAAGCCCATTTATCTCAGATTCTTTAACAGTTAAATTATCCCCAATCTCAAAACCTAAACTGCCTTTTATTTTACTTGTTACAATTCCTTTATCAGTTACAATTTTAACATCTTTCTCTTCAATCTTTATTTTACTTAATTCATTAATAAATTCCTCAACAGTATTAATCTCTACATTACTTATAGAGTGTATAATTTCTCCAATAACCAATCCTTGCTCTTTACTATAATCATCTAAGCTTTTTATTTCAACACCAGAAACACTAAACTTAGGACTTACAGCCACTATAGTAAACACTAAGAAAAATATTAATATCCATATTCTTACTCCTAATTTTTTCATTTTTTCTTCTTCTCTCTATACCAGTATAATATTCCAGCATTCATCGCATAGGTACTAATAATATCAATCACTAGCGCAATTAAAATAATTAAAAACAGCTCCTTAAGTACAAGCGAACTACTTACAAAATATCCTACTCCTAAAGCAGCAAAAGTTGTTGCAGTCATCGTCAATCCAGTTTTCGCAGAACTTATTATCCTTTCAATAGTACTCCCGCCTTCTCTCCTTTTCAATACTTTAGTAGTCATTAAAATATCAGTGTCTACACTATAACCAATTATTAATAAAAATGCAGCAATTCCAGCTACAGAAATTTTAAGACCGATTAAGTTAACAATTACTAAAGTTCCTGTAATATCTAATAACGCAGATAAAATAACAGCCATGCTTGGTATAAATGTTCTAAAAGCAACAAAAACAACAATACCCATTAAAACAAAAGCAATTAATATCGCCTTTAACATATCTTTATAGAA
>JAHJRB010000072.1 GCA_018831025.1 Nanobdellota archaeon
ATAGTTGAAGAGATTAATGCTTTAGTTGTTTGTTTTGAAATTGATTTGGGGAATGTTACTTTTTGTTTTGGAATCTTTACTTTGTCTTTTAATGAAATTAATATTCCAGCAGTACCAAATAATGAAGAGAGTAAAGGAAATAATGGGTTGGGGATGTTTAGGTTTAATGCTGATAAACCAAAAACTCCGGCTATTAAAAAAATAATTAAGGCCCAGACTTTTTTTTGGTCTCTGTAAATTAAAAAAATTACAGCTAATAGTAAAATATATCCGATGTAGTCTTGAATTATTAAATAAATTTTTGGAAGTATGAAAATTATTAAGGGGGAGATTAAAACTCCTACGATTAAAGCTAAGATACTGCCTATGACTGTTAATGCTAAAGCTTCATAAGCACGTCCTTCTAATAACATTCTGTGACCTGGCAATACACTTAAGATATTTTCTGCAGATTCTGGAGCACCCAAGTAAATAGCAGGAATAGCGTTAAAAAAAGTGTGAGTTACGGACATGGCAACAATAAATATTACTAGAATTAATGGAGAAGTGTATAGAAATAAAAATGGGGATGCGGTGAATAAGAGGATACTTATGAGGTTTATATGGATGCCAGGTGTCAATCCACTAATTATTCCAGCAAGAATACCAAGGATTGTTACTACTATAATTTCTATAATCATTTTCTATTAATTTTTGTTTTTTATAAATTCCTCTAAGCATTTTCTCACCTTTTTACTTCCTATTTTTTTTAATTTCTCTAGGGTTTTTCTCTTTACTCTAATATGATACAGCACAGGAAGATTCATATGTTTTGTTGCACCAGTCATATTTTACTCCAACAACCTTTATTTTTTAAATTTATCTAATATGGAGATAGCTTATCGAATATATCTTTTAGATTACAATCTTATATATAAACTATTTGTACTACAAATATAATATGAAAAATGAACCTCTAAAAAATGGAATTGTAAATTTATGGGATTTACCTAAGAAAGAAGTTTATCTTGACTTAAGAAAGGACTATAAGAGAAAATTTCTGGAGACAGCTAAAAATTCTACAGGAAAATATTGGAACGATTTGGCTAGAAGATTAAAGTTACCAATTTCTAAATATAACGATTCTGTAATAAGGAGTTTTATAAGGGGCAGATTAACGTCTTTAGATTTAATTACGCGAATTTCTTCTTTGTTAGTCCATAAGGGTTATAAAGAATTTTCTTTGTTGAATGTTCAAAAAAATATTTCTAAACTTGGTTGTATGAGAAGCAGACACCACATTAAAAACCCTAAATTTCCTTTTAATTTTAATACAATTGAAGGTGCTATTATTATTTCTTCCTTATTTCATGACGGAGGGATTACTGTTAGGGACTTGGAACCTTTCTATGCAAATCTTTCTAAAGCTTTAAAAAATAGATTTAAAGATTCAGTTTTAAATTTATTTGGTGAGATTAGTTGCCGAGAAAGAGATAAGGATCTTACTTTCCCTAAAATCTTAGGTTTAGTTTTAATTACTCTTGGTCTTGTTCCTGGAAGAAGGTCAATTAACAATCCAAAATTTCCGGAATTTATTTTTGAATATCCTGAAAAATTAATCTTAGTTTTTTTAGCTCAGGCAATTGCGGATGATGGATGGATTTATTCTCCAGATAAGGGGTTTGGATTCATTGGGTTTAATTTTACAATAGATTTAACAAAATTTCCTTCATCTAAAAGGAAACTTATCAGGAAAAATAGGATTTTATGTTGTTTACCTAATACATTATTAGGAGATTTATCTCTTTTTAGGAAATTAGGTTGTAAAGTTTCTGGTCCCTATTTTGGTAATGAAAAAATTTACTTTAACGATGATAAGGAAGTTAGATATACTCAGGAATGGAGAATACAAATAAGGGGTCATAATAATTTTCAATATCTGTCTAAGAATTTAAAAATCCCCTTAAAATATAAACAAAAAAAGTTATTGAACGAAGCGAATAAAGTCAGACTAAGAAGAGTTTAAAAGGGTTATTTTGTCTGCAATAATTTCTAGTGTATTTTCATACAATTCTATCGCCCCTTCTATTTCAATTAAATCTCCTTTTTTTAACTCTAATTCTGAATTTTTAAAAATAACAGCATTAATTATTCCGTTTGATTCTTTTATATTAAGCAAATATAATCCGGGAGTTTCTTTTATAGAGACTAAAGTTCCCTGAATTCTAATTTTTGATTCTAAATAATCTTCATTTATTTCATTTATTTTTACTAATGGTGGAGAAATTATCTCTGATAGGACCAATAATAAGAAAGTTCCTAGGATTGAAATAATTAAAGATAATTTTGTTAATCTGTTGTTTTTCATTTCTAGAATCAATAAATTTATATTTTAAAGTATTTTTATTGTAGAATATGGATTTTGTAGCTTAAAGTCAATAGGGATTCCTTCTTCAAAATTGAATTTTTCTTTATTTGGATAATTTTTAAGATTTATATTTTCTAAGTTAAAAAAGAAATTCCAAGCTTCTGAAAACCATTCCTTTTTGGAGCACAGTTCTTTTGCCCAATAGGGTTTGAATGGTAAATATTTACTATTCTTTATTGGATATTGTTCTTCTAATTTCTTGACTTTTTCTTTTAATTTCTTTTTGTTTACTAAGTTTCTTATCTCTCTTTGAATTGTTATACTGTTTGTATTCTCTCCATAACTCTTTGAGCTAATTGTTTTAATTATCTTTATTAATTTGTGAACTTTGTCCGGTCTTATACTATATCTTGCTGAATTTATCATAAATTCTAATTGATTTACTACTTCTGATGCCGAAAAAATACTTTGATCTAATTTATTTATAGATGTTGGAGCGAGCCTTATGGAGTATAAGCTACCTAGTCTATTGTTATATCTGATTCCTTCTCTTCTTTTTGTTATTGCTAATGTCGGAACTAATGAAAATTCTTTTAAAAGTTTTTTAATTTGAGATGATGGATCTAAAGCTAAATCTATTGTAAATGATTTGTTATAAATTTGATAACTTCCATCTCCATCAAAGATGCCTTGAAATAATGCTTCTTTATTTTTTAGAGATTCCATAAATCCTTTATCTAAAAATTTTAAATATCCTTTTGTATTATTATTTTTTTTACTTTTAATTAGATTATCCTTCTTTAAGGCTTCAATAAAAATTGGTGAGATTCCTGATAAGTTTGTTTTAAAAGTCCATGATTTTTTATTTATATTTCTTAAGCTCGTTACGCTTTCTTTTTCTTTGTGTTTATATATTGGAAAGAATTTTTGTAATATATTAGGATACTAATACCCTTGAAAAATATTTGAACTTTCTGTTTGATATGTATATGAATTTGTGCTTCCATTATTTCTTAAATGTCCATCAGAATAAAATAAACCTAACCAGTAAAGGTTTGATATGTTGAATGTGAACTCCTCTTTTGTATATATTTTTGGTTTAACATTTTGATTTGCTCATTTTCTTAAACTTCTAGTATTAATATTAATTGAATGAGATATTTGTTCTCTAGTCTTATCTATTTTTTTGTTGTTTTTTATCTCTTCTAATAGATTGTCCCAACTTTTTTCGTAAATGTAGATTTTTCCTTTGGGATGGGTTTTTCATATTGATGGTACAGGACTTATATTCATCTTATATGTAAATGGTTCTTTATCTTTTATAAAGGTCACGGGGGTCTGTCGAATGTGTCGGATGAGATTCTTAAAAAAACAATAAGTTTAAAATAAATGTGAGTTTTGATATAATTTATGGATAGATTTAATTTAATTAAGAGAAATACACAAGAAATTCTTACTGAAGGTGAACTTAAAAAGCTATTAGAAGAAAAAGAATATCCAACTGCATATTGGGGGACTGCAACAACGGGGAAAATTCATATAGGTTATTTAATACCTTTATTAAAAATTGCTGATTTTCTTAAAGCAGGATTTAAGTTTAAAATATTATTGGCAGATTTACATGCATATTTAGATGATCAAAAAAGTCCTTGGGAATTATTAGATGCTAGGAGTGTTTATTATCAAGAAATTATCTCTGCAGTTTTTAGGGCTTTAAAAATAGATACATCCAACCTTATTTTTGTTAGAGGGAGTGATTTTCAAACTAATCGCGAATACACATTAGATGTTCTTAGGATGAGCACTTTAGTTACTTTAAGTAGAACAAAAAGAGCAGCGGCAGAAGTTGTTAGATTCGGTGAGAAACCTAAAATGGGCGGATTTTTTTATCCTTTGATGCAGACAGAAGACATTCCTGCTTTGGATATTGATGTTGCTTTTTCTGGTGTGGATCAAAGACAAATTTATGTTCTCTCTAGAGAGTTATTGCCTGAGATTGGTCATAAAAAACCAATATGTGTGTTTACTCCAATGCTGCCAGGATTAACCGGGGGTAAAATGAGTTCTAGTGATACTAAAAGTAAAATAGATTTATTAGATTCTGAGAAAGAGATTGAGAAAAAAGTTAATAGTGCTTATTGCAAGGAGGGGGAGATTAAAGATAATGGAGTATTAGCTTTTGTTGAACATTTTATTTTCCCATTTAAAGGAAAATTAGAGATTAAGAGACCTGAAAAGTTTGGCGGAGATAAAAATTATCATGATTTTAATGTTCTTAAGAAAGATTTTATTATGAAGAAATTGCACCCAATGGATTTGAAAAAAGCCGTTGCTAATGAACTAAATGAATTATTAGAACCTGTAAGAAAAAAATTTAGTAAAAGAGAAGATTTATTAAAAAAAGCTTATCCTTGAGGAAACATTTATTAAGCTATTACTCTAATTTTTTTAAAAATGGAAGATATAGCAGAATTTTGTGTAAGGTATTTGGAGAAAAAAGGATGCGGTTATGTTGAAGTTAGAGTAGAGGAGAAAGATATTAATGGGCTTCTTTTAAAAAATGGAACTCCTGAATTGGGCGGTTTTGATGCGGTTAAAGGAATGGGAATAAGGTTCCTTTTTGATGATGCACTTGGTTTTATTTCCTTAAATGATTTTGAAAAAGAAAGAGTTAAAGCTAACTTAAATCGGGCTTTAAGAGTGACTAAAAGTGCTAGCAAAATAAATGAAAATACTTTTTTAAGTGAAGAGAAAGCTATTAAGAAAACTTACAAGGTCAAACAAAGAATTAATTTTGATAATATAAGCGGGAAAGAAAAATTAAGTTTATTAAAAGATATTTATAAGGGCATTGAAGATAAGAATCTGATTGGAAGTTTTTTAAGTTTGGATAATGAAGTTGCCAGAAAATTTTATGTTAATAATCAGGGAGCTAAAATTACTTCTGAAATTCCAAGAGCAAACTACGTTTATTATGTTACTGTTGGTGCAGGGGATAAAACAATGCAGAGATTTTGGCAATATGGAGACACTAAAGGGTGGGAAGCTGTAAAGAGCTGGAACTTGAATAAGTTAATGGTGGAAGAGGTTGATGCTTTGAATAATAATTTGATTAATGGGGTGGAGGCGCCTAAAGGAAAAATGGATTTGGTTGTTGGTCCTGAAGTCACTGGAATTATGGTCCATGAAAGCTGCGGACATCCTTGCGAAGCAGACAGGATTTTTGGCAGGGAAAGTGCACAAGCTGGAGAAAGTTTCATAACAAATAAGATGTTAGGGACTAATATTGGAAATAAGGTTGTAAGTATAGTTGATGATCCTACTTTAGAAGGGACATATGGACATTTTCTGTATGATGATGAAGGGGTTAAGACAAGAAGAAATTATTTGTATAAAGAAGGAGTAATTAATGGATTTTTACACAACAGAGAAACTGCTGTAGCAACCGGAATTAAAAGCAATGGTTGCGCTAGGGCAAGTGATTATGATAAGGAGACTATTGTAAGAATGAGTAATACTTTTTTATTAAAAGGAAATATGAAAGAGAATGAATTAATTAAAGGTGTTAAAAAAGGAGTTTATATGAAGAATTTTATGGAATGGAATATTGATGATAGGAGATGGCAGCAGAAATATGTGGGGTGTGAGGCTTATCTTATTGAGAATGGAAAGATAACAAAACCTGTTAGAAATTCTACAATAGAAATAACAACTCCTAAATTGTGGAGTAGTGTTGATGCGGTGGGAAATAATTTTGAATTGCATGCAGGAACCTGCGGTAAGGGGGAGCCAATGCAGGGGATTCCTGTTACTTTTGGTGGACCTAGTATGAGGTTAAGAAATATAAGATTAAGTTAAAATGGATACAGCTGAATATTTATTAAGAAAATTGAAGAAACAAATGGATGATGTAGTTATTGAAGTAAATTCTAATACTTCTACTCAATTAAAATTTGTTGATAATAAAATTGTGAAGACTGGAACAGAGCAATTAAGAAACTTAGAAATTTTTGCTGTAAAAGATAAAAAAATTGTTAACACGGGGTTTAGAGAATTAGCTATGCCTGATGATACATTGAGTACAGCTGCGTTAAATGTTTCTAAACAAAAAGCGGATGAACTTATTCGAAAATTAACTAAATTTTCCGGATTTATGGAACCAAAAGAGGATTATTACGGTATTGGAAAAGGTAAGAATCTTAAGTATAAAAAAATAAAAGAGTTTTATGATAAAAAAGTAAAAGATATTGATAGTGTGGATTATGTTGAGAAAGCTATAAATGCTGCATTAAAAGAAAAAGCCAGGAAAATTTCTGGAATTCTAGAAAATCATGAGAGTTATAGGAGGATATTAACTAGTGAGAGAGTAGATATTAGTGAAATTGGAACTAATTTATATCTCTCTTTAAGAGCAATGTTTAATGAGAATGCAAGCGGACATGTAAATACTTGCAGCAGAGTTTTAAAAAAATTTGATGTTGAAAGATGTGGAAAAGAAGCTGGAAAAATTGCATATATGGCTAAAAATCCGAAAGAAGGCAACGCCGGAAAATATGATGTAATCTTTGATCCGCTGGCTTTTGCTGCATTATTATCTGATGTTGGAACCTGTCTTGGGATATTCCATGTTGAGTCTGGTATGAGTTTTTTGAAAGATAAAATTGGGCAGGAAGTTGGAAGTAAAAAAGTAACATTAATTGATGATGCTTTAATGGTTAATGGTTATGGTAGCACTAGTTTTGACAATGAGGGAATGCCCACTAAAAAAAATGTTTTGGTTAAAGATGGAATTTTGAAAACTTATTATCATAACACTTCGAGCTCAAGAAAATATAATGTAGCAAATACTTTTAATGCAGGATTATTGAGTCCGGGTAGTTTTAATTTAGAATTGATTAAAGGAAGTAAAAGCAGAGAGAAGTTAATTTCAAATATTGATAAAGGAATTTTGGTTACAAATGTTTGGTATACAAGATTTAATAATTATCATACTGGAGATTTTTCTACAATCCCCCGGGATGGAATGTTCTTGATTAAAAATGGAAAAATTGTAAAGAGTATAAAACATTTGAGAGTGAGTGATAATATGTTAAGAATGTTTAAAAATATTAAAGAAGTTGGAAGTAATTCTGAACAAATTGTAAGCTGGGAAGCTGATGGAAATCTTAAATGCCCTAGTGTGTTTTTCGGGGATGTTAATGTTACAAAGGCTAAAGATTAAGTTTAAAAATGACTATTTTTGAAGTTC
>JAHJRB010000073.1 GCA_018831025.1 Nanobdellota archaeon
GGGAAGTAAAAATAGTTACAGAAGAAAACATGAATGACTTCAA
Source organism: Nanobdellota archaeon (assembly GCA_018831025.1). GTDB lineage: Archaea > Nanobdellota > Nanobdellia > SCGC-AAA011-G17 > ARS1403 > JAHJRB01. Next base: position 44 of record JAHJRB010000073.1, read on the forward strand.
AGAAGGACAAATTCTAGTAACAGAAATGACAAACCCAACTATGGTCCCTATAATGCAAAAAGCAGAAGCAATAGTTACAGATGAAGGAGGATCAAGTTGTTTTGAAGGTTCTACAAAAGTACTAACAACAAAAGGATTCCTAGAAATTAGAGAAGCTACAAGAAGAGTCCAAGAAGGAGAACTGCTTTATATTTTATCTTATGATTATAAAAATCTTAAACCAAAATGGAAAAAAGTTTTAAGAGCAGGTTCAAGAATATCTCCAATAATCAGAATATCAACTTCCCAAACAGGAAGAATGGATAAAAACTATTTAGATTTAACTCCGGACCATAAAATGTTTACCTTTAATAATAGAAATTTAATAAAAAAACAAATTCAAGAAGTTATAAAAGACCAAGAATCTTTATGTTTAATAGATTCTTTACCAAAAAATGAAAATTTAAATAACTACAAATTAGCTTATTTAACCGGTGCAATTCTAAGTGATGGTTATATAGGAATAACGATGCACCATACAGGAAACCCAAGAAGAGGAAGAATTCAACTTACTCAAAAGAATAATGAGTACAAAAAAGATTTCATAGAAACCTATAAAAAATACTTCTATGATGTATTTGAAGAAACATTAAGTGAAACAGAAAGACATTCTAGGAGTTATATAAGGGGGAGGTTAATAGAAGGAACAGCCTCCTATTTTGTCTCTAACAAGCTTAAACCAGCATTACTACTATCAGAAATATCTCAAAATTTACCTCAATTCTGTCTACAATTAGATGAGCATAGTACTTTAAATTTCTTAGCAGGATTAATAGATGGGGATGGAAGTTTCTCAAATAATAGAATCCAAATTTATGTTTCTAAAGAAAATGTTTTACAAGGGATTATAATAAGCTGTTTAAAATTAGGGATTATGCCTCAAGTAACATCTAACAGAAACATTTACAATGTCCAAATTCTAGAAAGAATGAATGATATCTTAAAATTTTCAAATAAAATAAAATTAGAAGCTACCCCAAAAGGGTTGGGAACCAAATTATTTGCAGCTAAACAAATTTTAGGAAACATAATAGAGGATGTTAATTATTTGGGTAGAATAAAACCTTATGTAAAAGGTAATTTATTAATAGACTCAGAAAAAATAAAAGAAAACTTATTATCTTTAGCTAATCCAAAAAACAAAATAGAACTTCTAAAGATTCTAAACTCTTCAATAAGAATGCATAGAGTAATACAAACACAAGAATTTGGAAAAAATGAAGTTTTTAATTTAGAAGTAGAAGCAACCAATGAAATGGACCATAACTATATTATATTCACAAAACGTTACACCCCTTTATTAGTCAGTAATTCCCATGCTGCAATAGTAGGTAGAGAACTAGGCAAACCTGTTATAGTAGGAACAAATAATGCAACTAAAGTACTTCACGATCATTTAATAGTTACTGTAGATGGAATCTCCGGAAAAGTTTTCAAGGGAGAAGTTAAGGGAGCAAAAGCAAGAGGAGAAAAATTAGAAATTTTAGATACTGGTGAAGGAATAGAAACAAAAACAAAAATCTACATGAACTTAGGAGAGCCAAATTTAATTGAAAAATATTCTAAATTAAACTTTGATGGAATAGGATTAATGCGTTTAGAATTTATTATAGCAGGATTAGGAAAACATCCATTACAATATATAAAAGAAGGTCTTCAGGAAGAATATATTAATGGAATAGCATCTCAAATTGAAAAAGTTGCTAAAGTAATAACCCCAAAACCAATTATAGTTAGATTCTCTGATTTTAAAACTAACGAATACAAAGACCTTAAAGGCGGAGAAGAATTTGAAGAGCACGAAGACAACCCAATGATAGGTTTTAGAGGAGTTTCTAGATATATTTCTAAAGAATTTGTAGAAGCTTTTAAACTAGAGCTAGAAGCAATAAAGAAAGTAAGACAGCAATATAAAAACGTCCATGTAATGCTTCCTTTTGTAAGAAACATAGATGAAGTAAAAAAAGTATTAGAAATATTAAAGGAGCATGGATTAGAACCTAGCGATGATTTTAAAATATGGATAATGGCAGAAGTTCCAAGTCTAGCTTTAATAACCGAAGATTTTGCACAACTAAAAGGGATTTCTGGATGCAGCATTGGATCAAATGACCTAACAATGCTAGTCTTGGGGATAGATAGAGATTCTGAATTATTAGGAAAAATGGGTTATTTTGATGAAAGAAATAAAGCAGTTTTAACAGCAATGAAGCAAATAATTGAAGGATTCAAAAAACACGGAAAAACCACATCTTTATGCGGGCAATCAGTTAGTGTTTATCCAGAAATAGCAGAATTTTTAGTTAAAGAAGGAATAACCTCTGTTTCAGTTAATCCTGACGTAGTAGGTAAAACCCGTAAAATTGTTTCTGAAGTAGAGAAAGAATTAGGAATTCAATAATTTTTTCATCTCAAATGCAAATTGTTTTGCTCTCTTTAAGGAGGTTAGTGCCTTAGCTTCCTTAATTCTTTCTTTACTAAGCATTTTTTAACTTATAGAAATTTTCAATTCCATATAAAATAATATTATTCTCTATAACCTCTTTTACAACATTACTTTCCTTCGAATCCTTCATTTTAATAAATTCTTCTTCTGTAAAAACCAGTACATGCGTTTTCAAAGGTATTAGAGATAAAATATTGTCTACTTTATTTTCAAAGTTTGTATCATTAGAAATAAATAGCAAATCTATATCTGAGGTTTTTGTTTCTTTCTTTTTTGCATATGAACCAAATAATATAACCATAAAAAGACTTGTTTTAATATTTAAAATCTCTTTATATAACTGATTAAGATTTTTATTTTTTAAAATCTCTTCCCTCCTTTCATTTTCTGCTTTATATACTTCTACATCATATTTACAAAGATAACAAAGAGAGCTTTTCCCTATAATTTCCTTTAATACTATCTTTTTTTCGATTAATCTCTTTACAGCTGTATGTGTTATCTTATAATCTGCATTTATTATTTTAGCTATTTCTCTTATTGTTAGTTTTTTATTCTCTATCAATGCCTTTATTACTTTAGTTTCTGTTAACATGTATTTTAATACATAATATTATGTATTTAAATCTTTCTATGTCATTCTTTCAAAAACTTACTTTTCTTAATATTGTCATCCCTTCTTAATAATAACAAAACAGTAACATTTATATACCCTAATTATATCTTAATTATAACTTTAATTAAAAATTAAAAGAAGATAAAAAAATGAAAAACATATTAAAAAAATTAGGATTACCACTGGCAGTAGCTGAAGCATTATTAGGAGCCCCTAAAAGTGTTAATGCAGAACCTATTAGCGAAGCAAAAGATTTAGCAAGAATAGTAATGACTAATCCAGATAGAAGTGACACTAGTAAATATGGAAGATTCTATGAAAAAGAAGTTACTACACCTTTTGGATTTATATTTAATTTAGTATATAGAGATGAAAAACCTTTAGGTTTTGGTGATGAAGATATATTTTATATAGATTTAGATGATTCAGAAAGTATATTTGGTCCTATTAATATGGGAGGATTAGGTGTAAGTTGTGGATATCCTGAAAGTGTTGCAGATCAAGGATTAGATGGAACTGTCGATTATATATTTAAAGGTGGAAAAAGTAAAAGAAAAAATTTTACACCTATAGAACATATGAAACTTAGAAATACCTATAGAAATTTCTTAGATTATCTTAAAAAATAATTAAAAAAATGAAAGAATACACAATAACAAAAAAAGTAGCAAAACAAGGTAGTAATTCAATAATTATATTACCTAAAGTTTTACAAGTAAAACCTAATTCACTAGTTGAATTAAAAATAAAGGTTTTAGAAGGAGATAATTAAAAATGAAAAGAATATTAGTAGTAGATTATGAGGATTCTGTAAGAAATATTACTGCTAATTTGCTAAACCGTATAGGATATGAAACCCTAGCTGCTAGTAATAGTCAGGAAGCATTATCACTTTTAGAAAAAGGAATTCCTGATTTAATACTGATAGATTACCTTATGGGAGATGGTATAACTGGTCTAGAAGCTTGTAGAAGGATAAGAGAAGTCCATACTAAAGAAGAATTACCTATAGTTATAATGAGTGGAGCTGGAGAAGCCCTTAGAAGAAATTCTATAGAAGCAGGTGCAAATGACTATCTGCCAAAACCATATAATCTAAATGAATTAGTAAAAGTTTTAATGAAAAACTTAGGAGAAAATTAAAAATGGCAAATGAAGAACAAATAGGATTTCATAAAGGAAGTTTAGCAACTTTAGCTAAGGAAAGAGAAGAATTAATCAGATTAATTAATATTACACAGCAATTAATGCAAGCTCATATTAAAGCATTAAAAGAATTAGGTATTGATTTAGAAGCTGAAGCTAAAAAAGCTCAAGAAGCTGCTAAAAAAGAATCTAAAAAGAAATTAGACGAAAAGGTAGCTTAAAAGGAGATAAAAAAATGGATCAAGAAAGAACAAAAAGGATTGCAGAAAATGTATTCATAGGTATATTAGCTTATGCTGCTGTAGCAACATTAGCAACACAACTATATTATAATTGGGACAATCTGCAAGGACTACTAAAAACTCAAACAACAAGCGAAACAGTTGTTGAACTTGATAGTTTAAGCTATCAAAAATAGAAGGTTTTTTTAACCAAAACATTTAAAAAGGGAATAATCACTAATAAGTAAGAACAAAATGACAGAAAAAGAAATAAATCATGGGGAAAATATAGGAGTATTAGCAAGATCACAAAGTGTTGATACTGTATATGATGCCTATAGAAAAAATCTTACTCAAGAAGAAGGAAGCATAGTTGGACCATTAAGAACCTTAGAAAACCTAGTTACTGAAGGGGATGATATAACAGAAGGTTCTTTCATGAATGCAACACCTCAAGCTATAGAATTCGCAGCAAAAGGTTACCAAGAAAGTAAAAAAGGGTTAAGAAAGAAAGCAATTGAAGAGTCTGGAGTGCATATAGTAGACCAATACGCTTCAGAATTAGAAAGACATTTAGCAAAAGTTATAGAAAAAATTAGTTCTCAAAAAGGTTTTGATGAACTTGGAGAAGAAGACCAAGATAAATTAATTAGACCTTACCTTTATTTACAAATCGCTGAGGATTCAGGAGAATTAGAACCAAATGAAAAAGAGTTAGATGATGAAGAAAAAGTATTAGTTAGACTAAGTAAAGCTAATGATGAAGGACAAAGAAAAAAAGCCACTGATAGTTATCTCCAAGAGAAAGAAATAGGTTATATGAGATATGCTGTTGACCCATTACAAGCTTCTCAAAGAGCAGGTTCTACATTAAGAAGAATCCAAGCAAAGAAAATGATTAAGAAGGATAAAGAAGGAAATTATACAATTGACAGAGAAGTGTTTAGTAAGTTATATGGTACTGAAGAAAATTACAAAAAGATTGCATTAGCTCTATTAGCGGCTAAACAATCAGAGTAAATTCTTTTTTAATTTAAAATGGTAGAAAAAATTTCTGATATGGAATATGTATTATGGTTAGGAACCCATATTAAATTCCCTTGTGGACCTGGCTTAAGAGAAAATTACCTTAGAATAGCAAAAGAAGAATTAGAAAGAATAGCAGAAGTTCCTGCGAAAGAATTTTTAGAAACAATAATTAAAACTTATTCATAAAACAGGATAATATAAGAAAACATTAACTATATTTTCTAACAATTTTTTTCATTTCTTCAACAAAGTTTTCAGCTTTTTCTTTTAAAGAATCAATTGTCTTTCCACTAACATTTTTAATATTTCCATGAGTTATATTATGTGCAACTGTATACATTTCTTTAAAATTCTCAGCATAATTTCTATGTAATTTTTTACCAAAAACTTTTTTTAGCATATCATAAACATGTTCAGGGCTGGGCGGAGTATGCCCAGCACTCATTAAAGCAGCATGAGCAGCATCTACCATTCCCCAATAAAGTCCTTCAATCGCTCCAAGTATAGCATATCTACTCCTAGACAAATGCATTGGAGCTCTTTGCATTGCAATATAAATAGCCTCAGCAGTAGGTCTTATTTTTCCTCTTCTTAATAAAATTTTAAGAGGGCTAAAAAATCCGCCATGATCAACTAATGGAATTCCATATCTTAATATATTAATAACAACAGGATCTCCTTCTTTCAATTCTTTCCAAAACGCGCTTAAAGTTACAGTATTAATATGAATTTCTTTTTTATACTTTTGTTTAGCTAATAATAGTGCTAGACTCTCTCTATACCATGCAATTAACTCCTCATCCCAAAGAACCGTACAATCATCAACAATTATAATAACATCAATATCAGATTTTCTATAGGGACTTCTTTTAGCTACTGACCCAAAAAGAGCTATAGATTTTATAACTTCTTGAAATTTACTATAAGCCTTAACCGCAAAATCATAAGCTATATCATAATCCTCTTCTAGAACTTTTTTCCTAGATTCCCTCTTTTTTTTACTCATATTAGAATATACAATAGATTATAATTTATTAATTTATCCTTTTCTCTTTTCAAGCAATAATAATAAATTCAAGGCTAGAGTTGCAGTAACTAAAAAATAATAAATATAAAGATAAAACATTTCAAACCACTCAATGCCCCTTAGTGAACCACTCCCATCTAAAACCTAAAAAGGTTTTGAGGAATGAGCTTCCTAATTCACAGTCAGTTGCTCAAGAAGAGACTTATACCAACTCCAAAGGCTTGAAATCCGACAGTTCCTGCCGTAATATAAGGAAAGGGAAGAATAATAATTATATAAAACTTTCGCTTTCATCTCCTATCTTGCGAAAGGAGACTTCACACTCAAGGAAGTTAAACTATAAAATCCCCATAAAACCCCTAAGACCAAGATAAAAAAATCTAAAAATATAACCGTTCTTTCTTTATTCATTTTCAAAGTATTCCTAAATAACGCAACGTCAATAAAATAATAGATAAAACAGCTAATACACTCAAAATTATAGCTATGCCTACAAAAATCTTATCAGATAATTTTTCTTTTTTTGCCATTTTAAAAATATAAATATTCTATTATATATTAATTTTTCTTTATTCTTCTCCTAAAGCACCTTCTCCGCTACTAGCTAATCTTCCCCTTTCAGGACCTTTTCCTCCGCTTCCACCTAATGAAGCAGGAAGTTGACTAAAACCAGGAGCTCCATACAAATCAAAATACTTTTGTGGCATTATTTCCCCATAACCACCAAAATAACCGCCTTGTTTATCCCATATATCTCCCCAGTAAGGACCCACATTTTCAGTATAAAGAGGACTTCCTAAATGAGAAAGCGCATATAAGTGAGGTACTTCTTTATAATTAGCAACAAACTCCCCAGCTTCAACAATCCCCCTTATCTTTTCAAAGTCTCCTTTTTTTTGTGCATCTCTAATCTCATCTAACTGTTCTTTCATATTTACTCCGCCTAATCCAGGGGGTAAATGACTATCTTCAAATCCAAAATTATCTGTTAAATGAATATGTTTTACAAAAGGAGCAATTTTTTCAGCTTCTTTTTTAATATCTTCATCACTATAACCGCTTTTCTTCAGCATGTAAATATGACCAACATCCCAGGTAACCCCAATTAATTTTTCAGCAGTTTTCTCCGCCTCACTCTTACTTAATCCAAGTCCGCCATCTCTTTCTTTTTTAACCGCCCTTTCAACAAATTTATCTCTTGCTCCTTCAACAGTGCTCTTTAAAGTATCAGCCCTGGATAAAGCAAATTCAGGATAAACATTTTCTAGTAATATCAAAGGACTTTTTTTACCATATTTTTTAAAAGAATCAACAGCAGCCAAAGAAACACTTTCACTTACTTTCTCTTTAGAAAAATCATCAGCAGAAATCCATGTTTTGGGTGCGGGCATATCTTCAACAGCTCTTCTTATTATCTCTGTTTGATGATTATACACATTTTCAAAATTGGATTTAGCTTTTTCAAATACATCTCTGGAAACATTTCCTTTATCAAATTCTCCAATAGTTTTAGCATATTCTTTTCTTGCTTTCTCAAATTCTTTCCCACCTTTTTCAAATTCTTTTTTATAACTTGGATAAGTTTTTTCCTTGTAAAGTCCATAATTAACCTCTTCCCCATCTTCATCTTTATCTGGGTATTTCTCAAATCTCTCATACATAGTTTCTACAGAACTTCTCATATTTCTATAAGCCTCAGTCCTAAAATTTTCATTGCTCTTTAATTCTCTTTCAGCTAAATTTAATTTCTGTGCGCCTTCTTTTGTTAATATCCCTTCTTCTTTTTCTTTTAACAGATCAAGATAATCTAACTGACTTAACCTTGAATTTGTTTTTTGTTCATTCTCATCCATCATCTTCTGCCATTGTAATAATTGAAATTTTTCCCTATCCCAAGAATTCCTATTCAATGTCTCCATTTGGTCATTTACAGTAAAAGGTTCTGGTTTTTCTTTTCCAAATCTCATCCTTTCTTCATATCTTACAGGCTGCACTTCTCCTGTTTGTTGATTTATTAACATCATTTCAGTTCTAAGATCTTTTGTTACTTTTTTCCCATCAACTTCTTCTTCTATTTTCTTCCATTTCTGAGTTGGAAAACCGCCAGCATGTACAGTTATAGGAGTATTACCTTCAGGATCCATCATATGCGCTCTTTCAATAACGCTATTTAATTGTCTAATACTTCTCTCTTGTTGACTTGGGTCCCATCCTTGTTGAGTAAACCCAGCTAAATCTAAATCCTGAATAGGTGCGTGTAATGAAGCTTCTGATCCAGTTAATTTATTTAATCTTTTTATCTCTGTAAAATGTTCCTTAGGAACCTGATCCATTAATCTTTGATTCATAGCTCCAAGTTCAACAGCTTTTAATCCTTGATTTAACCTTGAATTAAGTTCGCCGATTTGATTAGCTACCTGCGGACTAGTTGTCGCTCCAATCTTGCCAGCAGAAAAATAATATTTAGAATCCATACTGCTATCATAATCATCTCTAATTCCAGATTCAGTTAATTTCTTGGCCTCTTTTTGCCATCTTTCCATCTCTTCATCAAATTCAGTCATACATAATCACCTAATCTTTTTTTCTTTCTAGCTTGTCTTTCTTCATGTGTTAAAACTTCTTCAAATTCTGAAGCCTGAACAAAACCTTCTGTTTTTGGGGTTTCTCTATATTTTGAATCATCATTATATTTATCTTCACCTTTGTTCATATCATACTGTCCAAGTTTTCTATCTATTAAACCTTTTGTCTCTGCAGTTGTTAAATGTCCTTCGGCAGATACTAAATGGCTCTCTTCTAATTGTTTGAGAATACTTCCTGTTTTATAACTTTTTCCTCCAACCTTACCGCCATAATCTTCACTTTGTTTTGCTCCAACAACTAAATCTGGTCTTACTCCAACTCTGGTAGCTTCCATATCATCTTCAATAACTTCTATAGTAGCTAATCCAGGCTCTCTCCTTTCTAATCTAACAGGACTAGCCCTTACCGTAGCTTCTAACTTACTCTCCCCCCTTGTATCCCTTTTTTCTAATATTTCTTTAATTAATTTTTTTAATTTCTCATCTTTAGTTTTTTTAAGAAGCTCTTCTAAAAACTTTCTAGGATCTTTAGCTTTTTTCAATTCTTCCTTTAATTTGTTTAAATCCATACAATAAAATAAGAATTCTATTTATTTATATTTTTGGGTATTAATTTCCCCAACCATATCTGCAATGCTCGAACCTACTTCTTCTAAAAGGATTTCTTCCATTTGCTAACGCATTATCAATACTAACATTTACAGCCTCAGCCCTTTCTCTTAAATCTTCAGCTACTCTTGTAATAATTTTATTTCTACTTTTCCTTCCATTTCTCCATCTTCTTTCAGTATGCCAGTCTATTTTAGGAACTGTTTGAGTTTCAGTATTATTTCTCTTTTGGTACCTTAAAGTTTCTCCTTCCTCAAAATAAAATATTCCTTGTCCTTCATATCTTTCTAATAATTCCTCTATATGACCATCCCACACATCTTTCTCATCTCCTAAACGATCCTGAAGAAATTGTGCAAATCCTATAGCACTAATAGATGAATATCCAGATGGCAATCCAGGCCTATAACAGGACCTACATCCTCTAGTCCCTTCTCTTCTTTCTTTTCTCGTAACTGCTTTATATGTCCTTGACATTCTAATTTTTTAAGAAATTTACCCTATATAAATCTTACTCTGTATACATCCCATGGGCTTTCTTGTATACATTATAGATTAAATAAGAAGCTCCGACAGCATCCTTCAAAGCTTTTCCTCTATCATCTGGTTTTTTCTCACCTTTAAGTAATTTAAAAATATTAGGAAAATCTTTTACACTATCATAAAGTGCACTGAATGGACCTTGTGTTTTATCAAATTTTTTTATTGAAACATTTCCTTTTTTAATATCTTTTTTTAATTCTTCAATTTCCTTCATTGTTTCTCTCTGTATTCCTTTATTTTTTGTTCTTTTTACTAATGCCTGTAAAAACCCTAATTTCTCTCTAGGATCTTTAAACTCTTCATCTTCACCTTCTATATACGGCTTAATACTCTCCTCAATTTCTTGAATCATTTCTTCGTTTATATTAGCCATTTTTAAAGCCTCATGAAATTCATAGTTCTCTACTTCTTTTTTCTCATCTTCATTTAAAGCAAAAGCCCTAAACTGCATATCTACCTTCCCTCCTTGTGTATAATGCAATCCAGACTGTGTTTGTTTCATCGTATGCGGTATAGTTCTAAAATCAAAGCTTATTTCAACACAAGAAAAGAACTTTCCGCTTTTTTTAGTGCCTAATAAACTAGTTTGCACTTGTAATGTATTAAATGTACTTACCAAATCCGGACCTTTTATCCCTTGCTCCAATCTTTGAGCAGCTTGAAAATAAGGCTTTGCCCATTGTGCATATAACTTTAAACTCTCTACTTGGGATTTTAAATAACTTCTCTCAATCCTATATCTTCTTTCAATTTCCTTCCCGCTTAATTTCTCCCAAGTTAAATAATCAGCAACCCTAGGAGCTAAAATTCTTTTTACTCTTTCATTCAAATCCATCCCGCTGTTTTTATCCCCTTCTTTATATGGCTTAATAACCTCTTCAGGAGTATCAGCTGCCATAAAAGCATCTCTTAAAGTAACAAACTGCAATTGCTGGGAAAGCATATTAAGACTAGCTCTGCCCCTTTGTATATCCACTTTGTCCATCCAAAATTGTTTAAGGGCTAATCTGGCATTTTTCTTTTCTTCATCATTTCCATTTTTTAAATCTTTATACAACTCTAATCTTTGATCAAATTCTTTTAAATCATATAATATGTTAAGAACTGACCTAGTAACAGCATTTATTGTAGTTAATAATTTCATTGCCCTATCCTGCATTATACTTGCCCTAGTTCCCATATCCCCAAAAAATCCGCTACCAACACTAGCTTCAAATTTGTCCATTGTTTTACTTACTTCTAATCCAGTTCCCCAGTAAGTATCTCTCATATAATCAAGAATCCAATAATATATTGGCTCTAAACTCTCTGTAAAGGAATCATAAATAAGTCTATAACCGCTATAATCCATAATCTGCGCTATATTTTTCATTTCAGGACCAAAAGTTCCAACTTGTCCTGTACCATACCTATACCCCATAGTAGCCATTCCTTCAGATTTAGAAACCCCCTTAAATTGCTCTTTAGGAAGCGTAGCTTTTAAAGCACTTTCAACTTTACTCTTCATCTCTTTCTCTGGTAAGTCTTTAAACTTCTTTTCATAATATTTTTCTAGTGCTTTTTTGACAGTGCTTTCAACAACAACCATATATTTCCCTCTATACAAAAATAAAACATTCCCATCTATAAAAAACTTTTTATACTAAACCTTCTTTCAACTACTTATGGGTATTATTAGTAAATTATTTTTCTGGAAAAAAAAGAAGTTTCCTGAGTTGCCTGAAGAAGAGTTATTACCACATGAACTCCCCCCAATAGAGCCGCAAAGAGACAGATTTTCTTTACCAGAGCAACCAAGATTTGAAGAACAAAGATATCCTCCTCCACAACAACAAAATAATCAATTTGAAGTTATCTCAGCTAAATTAGACGTTTTAAACGCAAAATTAGAAGTTTTAAATGAAAAAGTAAATAATATAGAAAAAAACTTACAGGATGCTAAAGTAAGATGGTAAACAAAGTTTTTTCAATTGCATTAGCAGTTTTTGTTATTGATAGAATATTAAAGATTATTTTCTTTAATGCATCAAAAATAAATTCAGGTGCAGCATTTAATATATTGCCAGGACAAAATTGGTTATTTATCCTAGTAGCAATTATAGTAGTAGTCTTTATTATCAACCACAGAAATTTGGCAAATTACCAAATAGGAATGGGGTTATTAATGGGTGGAACTCTAGGAAACTTAATTGACAGATTTTTTTACAGTGGAGTTGTAGATTTTATCTCAATTTCAATAATCCCCACATTTAACATAGCAGATTTAGCAAATGTTATAGGAGCGTTATTAATTATCTGTAGAATGTATAAAAAGTGCCCTTAACTTTTTTTGGCAAAGATATTTACCCACTTATAATCCTCGCCTTCCTGTATATAACTATTCATAATCTCAAAACCATTTTTTTTCAAATATTCCTCTAATTCTTCTTTAGTAAAAAAAGTAGTAAATATTTCTTCCTCTCCAACTTTTTCATGTTTTACTGTCTTTTCTCCGCTTCCTTTTCTCACACTAACAAAAAACATTCCGTTAGATTTTAAGATTGAATTTACTTTCTTTAAAACCCCACCTAATTCATCTTTAGAAACATAAGAAATACTATCCTGTGCCCAAACCCCATCAAAGATTCCATCTTCAAAATTAAGTTTAGTAATATCCATAACCTCAAATTTCCCGGTTGGAACCCTTCTCTTTCCCTCTTCAATCAGTTTTTCACTAGCATCTATCCCCATAGCATCTAAACTATAATCAATAAAATACTGCACATCTCTTCCACTTCCACAACCTAAATCTAATATCTTGCCATTTTTAGGCATCAAAGAAATAAATCTGTTTAATTCATATTGAAGCAGGTTATTGCTAAAAGTAAAATCCGCATATTGCTCA
>JAHJRB010000074.1 GCA_018831025.1 Nanobdellota archaeon
GTTTAATGCATATTGCTGCAGCTAAGGGGGTAAAAACTATTGGAATTTTTGGCCCTACAAATTATAAAAGAACCGCACCTTATGGGAAAAATTGCTATATTGTAAGGAAAAAGCTTCCTTGCTCATCCTGTTTAAAGTACCCCTTTCATTCAACCTCAAGCAAAATTAAGTGCAAAAGAAATTTTGAATGCTTGGAAGAAATTAAAGTTAAAAATATTATTGAGGCTATTTAATTGAGGTTATTAAGATGAAAAGAAGTTATCAATTTGACTATGCTGAAAAAGCTGGTTACCTAAAAGGTCCAGAATCACGTTTATTTAAGGCCGAAAAAATAAAGTCAGTAATTTTAGATTTTGATAGAAAGAGAAATTACAAGGAATGCGTTTGTCTGGATTTTGGTTGTTCTATTGGAGTAATAAGCCTTTATTTTTCTGATATGTTTAAAAAAATTATTGGGATAGATATTGATAAAACCGCACTTAATTGGGCAGAGAATGAGAAAGATTCAAAAAAGATCAATAACGTTGAGTTTATTCTGAACAGAAACGAGAAGCTTCCTTTAGGAGATAAATCTATAGATGTAATTATATGTAATCATACCTATGAGCATGTTCCAAACGTAAAGGCTATGATTAAGGAGTTCTTAAGAGTGCTTAAACCAAATGGTATTATCTATTTTGGAGCAACAAATAAATACTCTTTAATTGAGCCACATTATAACCTACCTTTCTTATCTTGGTTTCCAAAAAAGATTTCAAATGTCTACTTAAAACTTTTTCGCAGAGGAGACTATTATTACGAAAATTTACTTTCATATCCATCAATAAAACAACTTTTGAGAGGTTTTCAAGTATTTGATTATTCTGCAAAAATAGCCAAGAATCCCGAGAAATTTACAGCCTTAGATGTGGTTAAAGAAAACAGTTTAATTACTAAAATTCCAGAATTAATTTTAAAGAGACTAATTTTTTTATTTCCCAGCTGGATTTTTATTCTGAAAAAAAGAAATGATGAAAATAAAATGTATTTAGTTAATAATTTTGATACAAATACTGGGGCTGGCAGGTACGCTTTTACCCTTTTTAATGAACTAAAACAAAAGACCTTTATTGATCAAATCTTTCTGGACCATCATAACAATAAGGTTCAACTTTTGTCTGGAAACAAGATTAAAGAATTAGCAAAATACAAAAAAATTCCATTCTTTAATAACATAATCTTTTATTTAAGAGCAATAAAGCACTTAAGAAATTATAAGTTTTTTCATTTTTCTAATCAAAACTTACTAATCCTTAGAAACATAAACCCTTCCATTGTTACTTGCCATGATATCGCTACTCTTTTTTACCCAACTACCTTTTTTGATTATGTAATAAAAAGATATATTTATAGAAAGATAGATAAAACTAATAGGATAATTGCTGATTCTGGTTCAACCAAAAATGACTTGATAACTCATTACCAAATTAATCCTCTTAAAATCAAGGTGATTCATTTAGGGGTAGATCATAAAATCTTTTATCGCCGAAGTAAAAAGCTTGCCAGAAAAAACTTGGGAATTAATGAAAAAACAAAAATAATCCTGCACGTGGGAACAGATTTACCAAGAAAAAATGTGGCCATGATTTTAAAATCATTTTCGTATCTTAAAAATAAAATTGAAGACTCATTATTTATAAAAATAGGTAAGTTTAATAAAAATAATTCAAATTTAATAAATGAGTTAAGACTAAAAAACAAAATAAAAATATTCAGTAATCTATCTGAAAAAAATCTTTCTGAATTTTATAGTGCTGCGGATTTGTTTGTTTTCCCATCTTTATATGAAGGTTTCGGCCTGCCGGTTTTAGAGGCAATGGCCTGTGGATGTCCAGTAATTACAAGTAGTTGTTCTAGTTTACCGGAAATAGTTAGTGATGCTGCCATTCTCGTTGATCCTTATGATGTAAATGCACTTTCAAAAGCGATCGAAACAGTTTTCGCTAATAGTAATTTAAGAGAAAAGATGATAAGTAGAGGTTTAAGACAGGCAAAAAAATTTAATTGGGAGAAAACAACCCTAGAAACTTTAAAAATTTATAAGGAAGTTTATAATAATCTTCTATGAAAAAAATAACGGCTAAAACATATGATACTATTTTAAAAACTCAGGATATGCGTTTTCAAATAGATCATTACTTTGAGCCGAAAGATAAATTTTGGAAAGATAGAATTAAAAGAGTTTTATTTTATGTAAATCCTCAAAGGGGAGAAAAAATATTGGATGTGGGTTGTGGCGTTGGCACATTTGCATTTCACGTAGCGAAAAGAGGTGCACATGCAATTGGCATTGATTACTCCAGAGAGTCAATTAATATAGCAAAAAAGATTGTGGCTAAATATAAATTATCCGGAAAAGCAAACTACATTGTAACCAATGCTATAAAAATGCCTTTTCGTAGAAATTCTTTCAATAAGATTGTCTGTGCTGACTTTATAGAACATATTGACATTAAGGAAACGAAAAAGGTTGTTAAAGAAATGGTTAGGGTGCTTAAAAAAGGAGGTTTGTTAGTACTTTATACTCCTAATCGTAATCCTCAACTGCTCAATGTTGTTTATCAAAAGATAAAGAGGGTGCTTATGTTTAAAGATCCAAGGGCATATAATTTACTAACGCCGAGCCCTACGCATATCGGTTTAAAAACTCCTGCTGAACTTAAACAAATATTAAAAGATTCAGGCTTAGATTTTACATTAGTTCTTTTTGCAAGAGATCTATGCTTGCCATTTTATCTATCAACTATATGGAAATTTATTTGTCAGAAATTTTTTGCTTAATAATTTATTAGCTGAACGGATATTGATTATTGGTAAAAAAAGATATATGTAAAAAAATTAACCAAAATTAATAAAGAGCAAGGTGGTTTTAAATAAATGAATATATTAATAATTAATGATAATGCAACATTGAAGGGTGGA
>JAHJRB010000075.1 GCA_018831025.1 Nanobdellota archaeon
CGTCCTAGGAAATGTCATACTAATAATACAAGGGAAAATAGAATCTCATGAGGAATCAAGATTAATAGAAGATACCATGGCAATGATTGGACATGTAAATGGTTTTAAAGGAATAGAACTCGCTATAATTTCTGGAGATAACGACGAAGGATTTTTTGTAAGAATAAGAAGAGGCCTAATAAATGCAATGGGTGGTGGAAACCTCGGTGCACTAACAATCATAGGTCCAGCAACAATAGTCAAAGAGATAAAGAAAAATCCAAAAAAGATTGAACTCTTACTTGACAGATAGTTCTTGTATATCACAGAAAAAATTAAATAGCACCCACACATCAGTTTACAATGCCATACCAATGCGTAAAATGTTCACATATACTCCCAACTGGCAGTAAAGAAATTCTAGAAGGATGCAATAACTGTAAAGGACACTTTTTCTTTTACATCAAAGAAGGCCAAGTAGAGGAAATGAAGAACAAAGTTATAGAAATCCCTGAAGAACAAAAAACCAAGATTGAACAAGACATCAGAGAGATGGCCGGCATAACCGACGAAGATGCTCCCGTTATTCTTGATATAGAATCAATAAGAATCGCCGGAGAAGGTAAGTTTGAAATAGATATAGTAAAGCTATTCCAAAGAAATCAACCATTAATCTACAAACTAGAAGAAGGCAAATACATAATTGATTTGGCATCCACGCTAAAAGGAAACTTAAAAGATCTAGATAAAAAATTCTAACTCCAAAACCTTATAAATATCTTCAGACTTTTCTACATATGACTAAAAGAGTAGATTCTATTTTAGGTGAAATTCTCGAAGAGGTAAACATCTCTCAAGAAGAACTAAAAGAAATAAATTTATCTCTTGAAGAATTCTTAACAAAAATAAAAAAATCACTAAAATTATTAAAGTTGTCTGCAAAAGTTTTCGTTGGAGGAAGTTTCGCCAAAGGTACTATGATAAAAAAAGACAATTACGACATAGACATCTTCATAAGATTCGATAAAAAACATAAGGACATTTCCCTCTTAACAGAAAAAATATTAAAGATGACTAAGCAAAAGAATATTCAAAAGATACACGGTTCCAGAGATTATTTCCGAATAAAATTAAACCAAAAATTATTCTTTGAAGTCATCCCTGTAAAAAAAATAAGAAACCCTAAAGAAGCCGAAAACATCACGGATCTTTCTCACTCTCATGTAAGCTACATCAGAGGGAAGGTAAAAAAGGAAAAAACGCTTAACGAAATAAAACTAGCCAAAGCTTTCTGTTACGCAAACAAATGCTATGGAGCAGAGTCTTATATTAGCGGATTCTCTGGATACTCGCTAGAAATACTAATAGGTCACTACAAAAGCTTCCAAAAATTAATAAAAGTTCTCTCAAATGTAAAAGATAAATTTATCATTGATGTAGAAAAAGACTACAAAAACAAAAACACAATTCTCTTAGATCTAAATGAATCAAAGATACAATCTCCAGTAATTCTTATAGACCCCACATACAAAACTCGAAACGTTTTAGCAGCACTCTCAGAAAAAACATTTCAAAGATTCCAAAAAGCATCTAAAAGATTTCTTAAAAACCCTTCCAAAGAAGAATTCAATCTAAAGAAGATAGAAATTCCAAAAAACAAACTAAATAAAAATCTCCTGTACTTAGAAATAAAAACAAATAGACAAGAGGGAGATATCGCAGGAAGTAAACTATTGAAATTCTACAACCATCTAAAACAGGAAATAGAACGTTTTTTCGAAATAAAGGTAAATGATTTTGAATATAACGAATCTGATATGGCAAAAGCATTTTTTATCGTCAGTAAAAATAAAGAAATTCTTGTCAGTGGACCAAGAACAAAAGATAAAGAACACATAAAAAAATTTAAGAAAAAACACAAAAAAACTTTTGTAAAAAAAGATAGACTTTACGCAAAAGAAAAAAATACTGATTTAATAAAAGACTTTATGAAAAATTGGATGAAAAAAAACAAAAAGAAAATGAAAGAGATGTCCATAGAAGAACTAAAAATAATAAATTAATTATTGAATATCATATCCGCTTGCCAAGTTGTATTTCTCTATGAGATTATCTTTCTTCCAAAATTTAAGATACCCAAAGAAATTTCTCTCCCTAATATCTCTTAAAGTATTAGCATCTCTGTACTCGTCCAAATCCCTCGGCAATGAAATCCCTTCTGAAACAATAATCACATCAGGCGTAGAATCTAATCTAATTCCTCCAGAAAATTCCATCGAGATATCTGATATTATTGAATGCCCCCCAGTTTCTATAAAACAATATCCACTACCATAAAGACTCTCTTCTACAGGACATTTTATCCCAACAGCCTCATGATTCTCATCTGCAAAATAAAATATCGC
>JAHJRB010000011.1 GCA_018831025.1 Nanobdellota archaeon
GTAAGACTTTAGCCATATGAAGAACTTTTTCTAATTTTAGTTATATACTCTAGTACCGAAAACTATATTAATATAGGATATACTTAGTATATCCTATGAGAAAGGTTAAATTTTCAAAAGAAACTGAGCTTAAGATTTTCAATATCGAAGGTTTTTTTAAAAGAAAAGTTACTAAATTTGGCAATAGCGCCAAAGTTAGTTGTCCTAAAGAACATCTTGGTAAAACTGTCTATTTGGTGGTTGTTAAGAATGGGTCTAAGAAAACAACTGGAAGAAGCTCTTAGAAAAATAGAAGAGCTTGAAAAACAAATTGAAATTCTTAAGCAGGATAATGTTGATCTTAAGGATAGTATAGCAAAGCTAAATTTTACAAAAGAAATTCCTTCTTTTGTAAAACTAAACAGAAAAAAAAGACAAAAGAAGCCTGGACAAAAAGAAGGTCATAAAGGAATTACAAGACCAATACCAAATCATGTTGATGAGGAAGTTACTCTAAAATTTGATAGATGTCCGGATTGTAATACAAAGCTTAGTAGAAAACCGACAGAGATTAAGGAAAGATATGTAGAAGATATTAGACCTAGAAGGAATTATCATGTAAAGAAGTATAAAATCCATAGAAGTTGGTGTCCTAAATGCAAAGCAATTAAGTCTCCAAAACCAATAGATGTAATGCCCAAATGTAGGTTCGGTTTGTACTTTTTATTGTTTGTCTGCTTTCAGAAATATGGATTAAGCTTAACACTTAATAAAATCCAAAAAGAGCTTTGGATTTATTTCGGATTAAAAGTAAGTGAAGGGGAGATAAGCCAAACATTAACAAGAGCTGGAAGATTATTTGGACACAAATTTGAGGAACTCAAGGAAAGAATAAAGCAATCTAAGTATCATTGTGAAGATGAAACTGGGTGGCGTATTAACGGAATTAATTACCAATTATGGGCATTCATTCAAGAAGAAATAGCATTATTCAAAATAGATAAAAGTAGGAGTCATAAAGTTCCCAAAAAGATTATTGGAAAAGATTATTGTGGTACAATAGGATCTGATAGATTCTCAGCATATAATACCTTGGAAGAAAAAACAAATTGTACCTTCCAAAAATGTTGGGTACACATATTAAGGAATACAAAAAAGCTTGCAAGCTTCTATGATAAAGAGGGAAAATATCTTCATAGAAGACTCAAGCAGATATACAAAGAAGCAAAAGAAGCTGAGAAAAAGAATGATTATGAAAAAGTTCCTTTATTTATCCAGAAAATAGAGAAACTTCTCAAAAGAAAATATGAACATCAAGAATGTAAGGTATTTGTAAGGAGTATAGCGGTAAGGCATAAGTATAATCTCTTTAGGTTTGTAGGAAATCCGGAGATAAAAGACAACAATAATGATGTAGAAAGAGCATTAAGACATCCTGTTGTTATGAGGAAGATATCTGGAGGAAACAGATCTAGTAATGGTGCAAGAGCAACAGAAGTTATGCTTAGTGTTATAAAAACATACCAATTACAAAATAAGGACTTTTTTAAGGAAGGAACTAATTTTTTACAAAATCAGTTCCTTTAGCTAAAGTGTTACCATATAAGACTTGAAAATATTAACTGTATAATTATCATAAAATAAACAACTTGCTTTTCTGTAAACTTTCCAGTCCTAGTAAAAAAATGGGGAATAGAATATATTTTATCGTAAAGAGAGTGAACTTTTCCATCTTCATAATAACCATAGCTTTGTTTCTTAAATTTTCCTCTGGCTTTCAAAAAAAACTCAAAAACAAAAGGAATGGAAGAAATTAAGGCTGCCCTTTCAATATCACCTAAAATAGCAATGCATGCAATGACTGCTCCAAGTAAATAAGTTAAGGAATCTCCAGCTAAGATTTGGGCAGGAACTTTATTATAATAATAAAAGGCAATTAAGGAGCAGAAAGTAATAAATGCAATAACAGAAGCAATGTAAGAGCCATTAACATAAGCATATAATCCTAACATACCGGTATAAATAATTCCCATACCAGCTTCCATCCCATTAAAACCACCTAATAAATTAACCATATTAGCAGCACCAACAACACCAATAGGAACAAACAACAAAGGATATAGTAACCCAACATCAATTCTACCTAAAAAAGGAAATAACATGATTGTAGTCCCAGCCTTTACCACCATTAAAGGTACAGCTGCAACCAAAGTCAATAAAGGTTTTTGCCATTGTTTAAGTCCACTAGATGTATCATGATTTTTTTTAATTATAGAATCATCAATAAAACCAACAAAACAGACCATTAATATAGAGGTAATAGCAGCAAATAAATCTATAAATAAAGGTAACTCATGACTTGAAACCCCCACAAAAAAAGTTCTAAAAAATATAAAACACATAAGTCCAATAAAAATCCCAGCCATTACACCTAATCCTCCAGAAACAGGAATTAAAGGTTTATCTTGTTTGTGCATATCCTTTACAACCATTCCAAGTCTCTTAAGATATCTAATCAACCAAGGAACAGCTAACCAAACAACAACAAAACTGATTAACCCACACAAGTAAGTAGCATATTTCATAGGGAGTTTATCAATCTAATCCCCTTAAAAAATTTTCGAAGACTATCTTTTAGTCAAAATAACCCCTAAAGCATATGCATAATATTGTTTTAGAGGAATGATTTTCTCAATATCAATAAAGATTTTTCTAAAACTAACGGGAAGGGCTTCGTAGTTATTTGTAGCAAAAGGCAATAATGCTTGTAAACCAAAAAATCCCTTGATCTTTAAATCACTGCCTTCTATCAACTTTTTTAATTTCTTAATAGTATAATCTTCCTCATAACCAAAATCCCATTTCCCAGAAAAGAGCATGCTTTTCTTAAATAATCTGTACCAAAAACAGTAGCTATTTGGCACTATAATTATAATTTCTCCTCCTTTTTTAGTTATTCTTATAATTTCAAATATTGCTTCTTTAGCTTTGTTAATCTTAAAATGTTCTAATAAACCAGAGCTATAAACAAGGTCAAAACTATTTTTTTTAAAAGGGAGTTTAAACAAATCAGCATTTATCAGATTATTGCAATTTTTCTTACTTAATTTTAAAGACTCTTCGGAAATATCCAACCCAACAACAAAATTATCTCTAAATTGTTTTAATCCATCTCCGCACCCGCACCCAATTTCCAAAACTTTAGAATTTTTATTTAATTTTTTAGAATAGTCTCTTAAAAAATCATATAATTTTAGACTATAATCTGAAACAACATTTTTCTTTTTCCAGACATCATCCCAATTAGCATCCATTCTAGTTTTTCTTTGTGAGAATCATCCACAAAACCCCAATTCCAGATTTCCCGAGAGTATACATCTCATGTAAAGAACTAACTTTAAATAACCTGCAAAATAAATAACTTGGTCTTGTATAAAATTCTTTATAGGCTTTTATTAAATATTTTTCAATTACTTCTGGTTTTAGTTCAGTTAAAAATTCGCTCTTAAAACTTTTAACATGCAACTTAGAGAGTTCTGCTTCAGTACCATCCCAGCCATTAGGAAGCTTTTTTTTTATCTGTTCATATAATTCTGTTCCTGGATAAATAGTAAGAATACCAAATGCAACAGTATTGGGATTTAATTCTTTAGCAAATCTAATGGTTTCTTTTAAAGTCTCTTCTGTTTCCCCTGGACAACCAATCATGAAATGTGCATGTGTCTCAATTCCAATTTCTCTAGCCCATTTGAATGTTTCTCTGGCTTGGTCTAGTGTAATGTCTTTTTTTATATTATCCAAAATTTTTTGGCTTCCGCTCTCAACTCCATATAAAATTAGATGACATCCTGCTTTCTTCATAAGTTTCATTAATTCTTTATCCCCCATTCCTACTTTCCCATTACAAATCCATTTTATTCTTACATTCTCTTTAATTAGTGATTCACACAATTCCTTTACTCTATTTTTATCAAATGTAAA
>JAHJRB010000001.1 GCA_018831025.1 Nanobdellota archaeon
GGTTAAATATTGATAGAGATTATAATTCCGCTATAAATATTCATAGGCTTGGTATGAGCCTTTGTGGAGATGATGTAAGACCTCTAAGGCAATTGTCTGAGAAGCAAGAAGCCCCTTTCGTAAGATAGGGGTAGTTCACGAAAATAGAGAGAAATATAGAAAATTTAGATTAATCGACAGTTTTATAAATACTTATTTTTACTAAAAACTTATTCCGTTATACTACCTAAGGTAGGAGGAAATAAATGGTTAATAAAGATCAAGTAAAAAAAACATTAGAAGAATTAAGAAAGATTTCTAAGAAAAGAAAATTTAGTCAAACAGTAGATTTAATTATGAATTTTAAGAATTTAGATTTAAAGAAGACTACTATTGATCATTTTATTACACTGCCTCATGCGTTTACCAAAAAATCTAAAATTTGTGTTATAGTTGATGATGATTTTGTGAAAGGAAATACAGGAAAGGCAGACAGAGTTATTGGTAAATCTGAATTAGAAGAATGGAAGGATAATAAAGAAGTTAAGAAATTAGGCAAGGAATTTAGCTTTTTTATTTCTCAAGCAAATTTGATGGGATTAGTTGCTACTAAATTTGGTAGGATATTAGGACCGCTTGGAAAGATGCCTAATCCTAGATTTGGTGCAGTTATTCCTCCTGGTGCAGATATAAAGGATATAATCATTAAATTTAGAAAGAGTATTAGAGTTATTTGTAAGAACGAATACATTGTTAAGACTAAAGTAGGATATGAAGATATGAAGGATGAAGAAATAATTGACAATGTAATGTATGTTTATGATACTATATCCCATTCATTACCTCATGCAGAGCATAATATTAAATCTGTGATTTTGAAATTTACTATGGGAAAACCTTTAGTTATTGATAAAAAAGAGACTAAAGAGAACCTTTTGAAAAAAGCTTCACCAAAAAAACTTTCTAAGGAAAAAGCTTCACCAAATAAGAAACTTTTAGAAAAAAAGATAGCAAAGGAAGAAAAGAAAAATGAGTAAGGAAACTGTGATTGTGGAAAAAGAAATTCATATTTCAGAAGAGAAAAAGCAAGAAGTTGCAAAATTAAAAGAATTATTTAGTCAATATGATACTGTAATTTTGGTTAATTTATTGGGGTTACCAAGTCCTCAATTGCAAATTATGAGAAAAAAAATAGTAGATTATGCGATTATTAAAGTTACTAAGAAAAGATTAATACAAAAGGCCTTAGAAGGAGTGGATAAGAAGGGTTTACAAGATTTAAGTAATAGTTTTGGAGGCGTAATGCCTGCTATTATTTTTTCAAAAGAGAATGCTTTCAAATTAGCTAGCTTATTAAGAAAAAATAAATCTAAAGTTGCAGCAAGACCAGGTCAAATTGCACCGATGGATATTAAGGTAAATGCGGGACCAACTCCGTTTGCTCCTGGACCTATGATAGGAGAATTAGGAAGCCTTGGGATTAAGGCTTCTGTTGAGCAGGGTAAAATTACTATTAAACAAGATACTATTGTTGTTAAGGAAGGGGAAGAAATTAATGCTAAAGTTGCTGATTTATTGGTCAAATTAGATATAAGGCCAATGGAAATTGGATTAAACTTAGTTGCTGCTTATGAAGATGGAGTAATTCTAACAAAAGATGTTTTAGACTTTGATGAGAGTTTATATGTAAATGAAATAAAAAGGATTGCTTCAGATGCATTTAAGTTAACTATAGGAATTGGTTATGTAACCAAAGATAATATTGGTATTTTATTAAATAAGGCAGAAAGGGAAGTTAAAGCGCTTGTTGATGCTTCTGGTTTGATTACAGGGGATAGTGTTAAGAAAATGATAGGTAAAGCAGAGAATTCTGCTGAGAACCTTTTAAAAAAAGCTTCACCAAAAGAACCTAAAGAAGAACCTAAAGAAGAACCTAAAGAAGAACCTAAAGAAAAACCTAAAGAAAAACCTAAAGAAGAATCTTCTAAGAGAGAGGAAAAAAAAGAGGAAGATTTAAAAGAGGAATCTTCTTCAGAAAATAAAGAAGAAGGGGGGGACGGTTCTAAGGATATGAACACGGTTATAATTGATGAACCTCTTTTAGAAAAAGACGTTCACGAGAAAAAGGAAGAAAAGAAAGAAAAGGTTCCAACTGCTGAAGAACTAGCTGAAAGAAAGAAGGAAAAAGAGAAGCTTTTAGAAAAAGATTCAGAAAAAAAAAAAAGAAAATATACCTAGTATTCATGATTTAGTGGAAAAACCTAAAAAAGGGGAAGAAAAAGTGCCTAGTGCATATGAGTTAGCTAAAAAGAAAAAAGGGAATAATGCTGATAAGGAGGAAAAATAAAATGGAAGAAGTTTATGCGGCAATGCTATTACACAAAGCGGGAAAAGAAATTAATGAAGGGAATGTAAAAAAAGTACTTGAAGCTGCTGGCGTTGAAGTGAATGAAGCTAAGTTGAAAGCTCTTGTCGCTAGTTTAGATGGGGTAGATATCGAAAAAGCTATAAAAGAAGCTGCTGTTGCTGTACCTGTTGCATCTAGTGGTGCTGTTAGCGAAGAGAAGAAAGAAACTAAAGAAGAGAATAAAGAAGAAGAAAAGAAAAGCCAAGAAGAAGCTGCAGCTGGATTAGGGGCCTTATTTGGCTAAACCTTTCCTTTTTTTAACTTGAGACGTATTTCAACAATAGCTATAAAATGCAAAAAAGTGAAAATAAAAAAGATTCAAGGGAGAACCTTAAAGTTTTAAATAGAGATATCTCTAATTTAAAAAATAGTCTTAATTCTGTAAATGATAAAAAAGAGAATTGGTTTAAGAAAAAAGAAGAATTAAAGAAAGAAGTTCTAAAATTAATTAAAGATGTTAAAATATTAAGAGAGAATAAAGATAAATTAAACAAAGAAGTAAAAGAATTAAAAAAAGAAAGAGACAAATATAACAACCTAGTTAAAGAAAAAATAGGAAAAGTAAAAGAATTGAATCCTATTAAGAAAGAGAATGTAAAAGATAAGAAAATTTCTAATCCTAAATTCTTAAAAGATGAAATTGATAAATTAGAATTAAGAATAGAAACTGAAGCTTTAAGTTTAGAAAAAGAAAAGAAGGCTATGAAGGAGATTAATAAATTAAGAAAAGAATATGATAAGGTTAAACATCTTAAACTTGCGAGTGATGAGGCGGGTTCTTTAAGCAAAGAAATTAATGAGATTAAAGAAAAAGCTCAAGATTATCATAAAAAGATGCAGGATGTTGCAAATAAAAGCCAAGAATCTTATGAAAAATTAAATGAACTTTCCAAAAAAATAAAAGATTTGAATAAAAATCAGGAAGAAGCTTTTGATAATTTTGTTAAATTTAAAAATCAGTTTGTTCAAATGACTAAAGAGCTTGAA
>JAHJRB010000076.1 GCA_018831025.1 Nanobdellota archaeon
TCTTTAGCCTCCTCAACATTAAAACCTTCAACAAATTCTCTATTCACTTCTATAAACTCAAAATCAAAGTTTTTAGATCCTAACTTAGAAGTATAATTTTCTAAATAAACTTTTTTACAATTTTTTATAGCTTCTAATCCTTCTAAACTAATACTTTTCTTATTTCCTAATCCTGTTCCTATTAAATATAACATCTCTTAAAAAACATCCGGTTCAGTTTCTACTATTTCCATTTTTCTTTCATATGCACCAATTCTTTCTCTTATATTATGTTCTCTTTGAAAATTTTGAAATTTAAAAGTATACAAATCAAATAATTGTCTAGCAGTTTCCTCATCACAATCACTAGTTTCAAGAACACCTTCCTCATTCCTATTTATATGAACTTGTGTATTATTCTTTTCATCAATTATATAAATACGATCAGGAATACTATCATGGTTAGAATCAGAAACTATTACATAAGAATCAGGAGAAACATTATTATTATAATTATATAAAGTTAAAGTTTCATCAATACCTAAAGAAAATTCCTTCACAGTATATCCAAATTTAACACCCGTCCCATTATAAGCCAAACCAATTCTAGAATTCTCAGGAAACCCCTCTCTAAGGGAATACTCTAGATTTTCAACTTCATATTTAAAACCAAGTTTTCCTCTCCAATAATTTGGTTCATCTGAATGGAATTTTTCTTGTCTTGAAAAACTGTCTGGAATTGTTAATTCTTCTTCAATACCAGAAGGAAGAACAATTCTAGTTTGTAAACGAATATTTTTTATTTTTTCTTCAGTAATTCTTTCGATTCTATCTTCTAAAGGTTCTTCTCTTATTTGTTCTGATACATATCCACCTAAACAACTTCCTGCAAATATAAGTGCTCCAGCGCCTAATAATCTTAAAGTCTTATTCATCTTCTAAACAACTTCTCCCTTTAAACTTCTTAGCATATAACCATTTACTTTTACATTATAAAATTTTTTAAGTTTTAATCTTCCTTTAACACCTATAACTAATGGATAACTTCCAAACTGTCTTAAAAAAGTTGTATTTCCATCATAAATCTCACTATAACAGTCTTTCAATACAGTACCTTGAGGAGCAACTTTAGCTAACATTTTATTATCAATCTTTTGTCTAATCTCATTTCTCCATTTCCAATAATATTTTTTATTTTTTCTTAAAAATTTATTCCCGACTTCCTTCCATAATTTAGTTCCAGGCAGCACAGTTACTTGTCTTATGTTTATCCTTCTTAACAGCAAATTAGAGTCTATAACTTTTCTTAAATACTTCATATTCTCTTCATGTGTTTTTTTATTTTCATTTTTAAGTCCAAATATTAAATTAATTCCAGGTAAAAATTTAGGTAATCCATCCTTTCCTTTTTCCTTTCCATATTTATTTATAATTTTAATAGCTTCTAAAGCAATTCCAGGACTACAATTAAGTGTATTACCTTTAACAACATCAATATCAAAACTCTCAACTCCAAAAGCAGCTACATTCCCGCTTGTACAATAGTTTACAATAGCTTTGGTAATCTCAACTCCTTTCTTACTAACAACTTTAACAGGATTAACATTATCAATATGCAGTACTTTTATTTCTTTAAAATTTTTATTTATTTCTTTAAGCAACTCTACAGCTTCAGGATAAGAATAAAAACAATTTTGTTTTCCTAATCTAAAATACCTAGCTCCTAAATCATAAAAGGTTTCAATTTCCTTTAATATATCTTCTTTTTTTCTATATTCTACTTTATTCTTAAGCGGCTCTAAACAAAAACTACAGGTTCCTACATCACATCCCCTTCCAGTCTCAATTTCAATCATTCTTAAATCTGGAATTTGCTTAAATATTTTCTTAGCTCCCTTAACACTATAATCTTTAATTTCTTTTAAATTAAATCTATACAAATTAAAATCAATTTTACTAAAATCTCCTTCTTTTACAACTTCACTAAACCTTCCACCTTCTAATTGGCTTCCGAATACTGCCGGTCCAGTTAAAATTTTCTTGCATTTAACATCTTCTAATAATCTACTTACTTCTCTTAAAGTTCCTGGCATTGCTGATAAGTATTTTCCAGGCACATGTACTCCTAAAACAACAATAAGTTCTTTAGTTTTAGCTAAAACTTTACTTACATCATTATTAGTTAAATTATAAGTAGTAATTTGTGTTTTTTCACTTAATTTAGGAACTTTCTCTTTCCCATTATAAAGCTTAAATAATCTTAAATCATCTATTGTAATATAATTTACTTTACCTTTTAATTTTCCAGCAATATATCTAGGATAAACACCTAGGTAAGGCGGAACACCTAAACCAGCTGCTTCATCCGTATAACAATCTAAGATAGTATACATTTTACAAAATATAGCTTGTTTTCACTCCTTTTAAACATTACTTCTTTAAAGTAACAAACTTTAAAAACCCTATTTTCTTAGTTTTTTTCATGAATTTAAAAAATGTAATAGAAAAACAATCACCAATTTCCAGAAGAGATGCATTAAAAGTTTTAGCTACCTCCACTTTATTCGGATGTGGAAATGGTAGTGTCACAGGTACAGGAAATGGTCAACCAAGATTAGACCCACCTGAAACAGATCCTCCAGGAGACTATACTCAATTTACCGCCCCAGAATATGTTGCTCAAATAGGAAGTAATTCTCAATATGTTGATATCCCTTTTAGGAACAAATATGGATATACATCTATATTCCCTATTGGAGAAGATGGATTTACGACGGAAATAGGAAGTTTCACTGCAGGATTATATGAAAATGATCAAGAGCAAGTAGTCGGAATTTATGAAAGAAAAAACAGAGTTGCACCAGGATTAAAATTTACATCAAAACGCCCTTCTTCAAAACCAATATCTGGGGATTTAGTAAATAGAATTAGAGTTTATGCAAAAGAAAAAATGATACAAGGAAGAGATGTAGCAATAAGACAAATAGAAGAATCTGCTCCAGAATGGGATCCAGAACATGTAATAAATATGCCAGGAATAATATACAGGGGAGATTGGTCCTTTAACCAAATCAGAGAACTTAATACAACTCTCAACTATGCTAGCACAGTTCTAACATTTATCCCAGGACCTCAACAACCAGCAGCAGCAACTGTAAGTGCTATAACCGATAAATTAACTCCTCTTTTCGGGTATACTAGCGAACTAATTGATATAATCAATAGTAATACTCCTCTCTCTATCAACAAAAACGCCCAGTTCAGTTGGTACGAAATTCAAGGTATGCCTAATTTTCCAATAATAGTTCCAAGTGCAGCAGTAGACAGAATTAGAGCAAGAAGTGCTTTTGAAATAGAAGATTTTTACCCTCTAACTGCAGGGAATCAATGGAGATTTTCTTCCAACCAAGGAGAATTTGGAGAAGAATCACTTGGATTCAAAGACATAAAAGGAAAAAAGGTAGTTGTTGTTAGAAATACTAAGGGAGAAGATGAATACTATGGCTGTAGAAATGGTCAACTAAAATTAATGGGTGCTAGAAGCCCAGAAATAGGAGATTTCTATTTTGAACCAGGTATAGTTATAGGGGATTCTAATATAAGAACTGGAAGAATATATGTAACCGAATCTAATGTTGTATTTGATCAATATCCACATATAGAAGGAACAATGGCAGCAAGTATGGATTTCCAAGCTTTAGAACATATAACTGTTCCTGCAGGAGAATTTGGAGACTGTCTTAAAGCAAGAGAGTTAGGAACTTTTGATATGAGGAATACCTACACAGGAGAAAAAGCAAGACAAAGTGGAAATACAAACCATTGGTTAGCGAAAAATGTTGGGCATGTAAAAATGCAAGAGTTAGGAAATGACGGAAGAACACCTGTAAGAACCTACAGACTACAAAGGGCAGATATCAATGGTATAAGTATCCAAAAACCCTTGACTGAAAAGGATATGTCTTTTGGCGTAATAAAAATAGCAGAAAATCTTTGTAAAGAATTAATCTAATCTTTCCCTAAACCCTTCTTCACTTATCTCACCATTAGAATACTGAACACAAAAATAGTTTCAAATGAAACAATAAATAGTTTCAAATGAACCAAAAGATTTATATAGTTACAAATGAAACCAATTTTTAGTTCAAATGAAACTAGAATCACATTTAGCAAATCTAGAAGAAAGCTTAGAAGTAATAGAAGAAAGTATAGAAAAAGGTCTAGTAGAAAGACAAAGAAACATAGGATTTAATACATCTGCAGCTGTTGTGGATATGCTGGAAATATTTTTACATAAAAAAAGTTTAATAGATCCTGGGTTCATAATTAAACATGAATGGTTAAAATCAAAAAACAGAATAAAAGAAAAATTATCATTCGAGTTTCCAAAGAAGAAAGAAATATTAGACTTAGCTTTTAAAATAGAAGAAAAAAGAAATGCATTATGCTATGGAACACCGCAAAATCTAGAAACAACCCAAGAGGTAATTAATAATTTTAATAGATTAAAAAAAATTTTTAAGGAGATAAATTCAGATGAAAAATAAACTAATAGCTTTTTCAATGGATTTTGCATCTTTCTTAATTCAAAAAACAAAAAATAAAGATAAAATTAAAAATATAATATTATTTGGCTCAGTAGCTAGAGAAGAAGCAAATGAAAATAGTGACATAGATATTTTCATAGATTTAACAAAAGAAGATAAAAAAACAGAGAAAGAAATTGCTAATTTACTAACTTATTTTTTGGATTCTACAAAATATAAAAACTATTGGAAACTGCTTGAAATTGAAAATGAAATTAAATTAACAATAGGAGAATTAAATAAATGGAATGATCTTAAATCAAGTATTTTATCCAACGGCATTTTATTATATGGAAAATTTAAAACAGATATAAAAAAGGGAGAGCATAAAATATTTTTTATTTGGGAAAACATAAAGCCAAACTCAAAAAGGGTTTTATTTAACAAACAAATCTTCGGCTATAATCAAGGAAAAAAATTTTACAAAGGTATGTTGCAAAAATATGACGGAGAGAGATTAGGAAAAGGATGTATAATTGTCCCATTAGAATACAGCAACATTTTCAATAATATATTCAAAAAATGCAAAATAACAGTAAAAATTAAAAAAGTATTAGAATACTAAATTTGCTTTTTGCTAAAAAATTATCTAAAAGCAGTCTAAATATAAATTTTATAGAACTTTAAGTTATTTCACTCCTTTTAAACATTACTAAGAAGTAACAAACTTTATAAATCCTAAAATATTGATTTTTTTCATGAATTTAGTAGAAAGAGTAAAAAAAGCGGGAAAAAGGTATATTCCTTATTTATTAGCTGGGACTCTAGGAGCAACTAGTGTAAACGGTTGTGGTATATCCAATCCTTTTGGTCCAAAGAAGAATAAAGCTCCTGAAACTGTTATAGAACGTGTAAGTACTAATCTAAACGAGAATTCAAAAGGTAATGTTTATTTCTTTATATACGGAGATGATAAAGAAGACGGAGTTACTGATAAATGCCAATTTAGAATAGTAAATTCCGAAAATTATTCAGAATGGACAACTACAAACTTACAAGATAATTTTATTCATCTTCCTGTGGGACAATATAATTTAGAAGCAAGAGCGATAGACAGTAAAGGAAAATTAGATGCAACTCCAGCAGTAAAAACATTTGAAGTATTCCCAACTCCAGAAGAACCAACATTACCAACACAACCAGAACTAATAACACAACCAGTAGAAATATTATCCAACAACACAAGAGTATTTGAAGGAACTACAAATCAAGATGGTTTGGTTTCTTTTATAGATGAAACAGCTGAAGATGGACAAGCTACTGTTTTTATAACAGATATAGAAACTCAACAATCAGCTCCAAGTATGCAAGTCATTTATGAAGACTTACCAGATTCAAAAGTATTCACCGCCATTGATCCCTCAAGAGCTTTATTACCAACAAGAAGAATAAGCCCTCATAATTCAGACCAACCTTTAATAACTGCATCAGTAAGAAGAGGTAAAGTTCATGCTCAAACAATAGAAGATGAAGAAGGATTTAGAGCTTTTTACTTATGGGAATCTAATCCAGCATTAGCTGCCAATCCTTATACAAGATTTACATATGAAACAACTATAGACGAATCTGAAAGAATAAAAAAAGATAAAGCAAATCAAGTAATTCTTACCGTATTAAAGCCCGCACTAAGTAAAGTAGGTTTATTTGGAGAAAAGATAACCAATGCTATAGAAACTGTAGAAATTTTTGGTATAAATCTAAATATCCCCTTAAATTTAGCAGACTTCGCAGAAGAATTAAATCCATACGGAGATAAAGAATTAGAAGGAATTAAAAGATGGGATGTTTATAGAACAAGTCAAGGAACTTCTTTTAGTCCTGAAATATTACAGGATGTTTTAATAGTTCCAAGCAATATTCCAGAAATCTCATTTATAGCATCTTCTATACACAATAATTCTAATAATTTAACTTGGCAGGCTTATGATGCAACAGAATATGCAATGCCATTTGAACTACCAGGAATACAAGACTTAACAGTTTTACTCGGTCCAACCCCAGAACCAGATTTAACATATAATTATAGATTAGCAAAAGACTCTCAGACAGTTAGAGAAGATTCAATAGCTCAAGCTTCTTTAACTTTAGAAGATTTAGCAGCAGGAGATTATGAATTCGAATTATCTGTTAGAGATGAAGTTAATAATGTTTCTTCAGACACTTTATCTTTTAGTATTGGTGAAAGAAAATATACTTCACCTATTGTTTTTTTATCTGATAGAGAAGATGTATTGAAAAAAAGAGAAATATTCATAATGGAGGGTGACGGTAGTAATGTTAGAAAATTATTGGAAGCAACCAATATAAGTCAATATGCTTATCCTTGTATATCTCCAGATGGAACAAGAATAATTTTCAGAAAAAGAGTTAATTTGCTTTATTTATTTAATATTATTGATAAAACCGAACTTAATTTTTTAGGATATGGTATGTCTTCATCTTGGTCTCCAGATGGAACAAGAGCGGTTTATGGAGGGAAAATAAATGATATTAGAGATATTTACATAAATAATAATGTAGAACATTCAAATGCAATAAATATAACAAATAATGATTGTTGTTTTTTACAAGATATACAACCTTCATGGTCTCCAGATGGTCAAAGAATAGCTTTTGCATCAAATAGAGATACTAATCAATTAAATAAATACGATATCTATACAATGAACATTGATGGAACAGAAGTAAAAAGACTAACATTTGGAAATGGAAATTATACAAATATAGAACCAGCATGGGATCCAAGAGGTACCCAAATAGCTTTTGAAACAGACCAAAATGGATTTAATGAAATCTATAGAATGGATTATGATGGTAGTAATCAAGCGAACTTAACAAAAAATCCTTCTCAAAATCAACATCCAAGTTGGTCTCCAGATGGTCAAAGAATAGCTTTTGCATCAAATCGCGATGGATATTACCAAATATTCACAGTCAATAGAGATGGAACCAACACAAGAAAAATAACTAATACCTCTAGTAACAATATATCCCCTTCTTGGTCACCCTTCTAATCTCTTAGCATAACCTTCTTCACTTATCTCGCTGTTAGGAAACTGCACATCACAAACACCAAAATTATCTTTCTCAA
>JAHJRB010000077.1 GCA_018831025.1 Nanobdellota archaeon
GGCATTTTATTTTAACCATGATTTCATCTCCCTTAGTTGTTTAATATCATTCTTGTAAAAATCTCTTAAATCTGTAATCTCATAATAATCCATAATTAATCTACCTAAACCTAAACCCCAAGCTAATACAGGAGTTTGTTCTCCTAATAAAGGGGCAGTTACTTCTGGTCTAAAAATTCCTGCGCCTCCAATCTCCATCCACTGTTTTTTTATTGGATTATATACATCACACTCCACGTTTGGTTCAGTATATGGAAAAAATGCGGGACGGAATCTAACTTTCTCGAATCCCATTTTTTTAAAGAATTCTTTTAAGTAACCTAGTAAATGTTTGAAATTCATATTAGGATCTACTACTATTCCTTCTGTTTGATAGAATTCAAATCCATGAGACCAATCTACAGTTTCATTTCTAAAGTTTTTTCCTATTGCGAAATATTTTTTTGGTAAGTCTTCTTTTTTTAATTTAGATAGAGTTTTTGCAGATAAAACTGTTGTATGGGTTCTCATCACTAATTTTTTTGCTAATTCTTTATTCCAAGTATAACCCCAACCTTTACTTCCACTTCCCCCTTTTTCATGCATATCTTTTATTTTCTTTACTAAGTCTTTATTAGGTAATTTTCCATATTGTTTTAAGAAAATACTATCTTGAAGATCTCTTGCTGGATGATCTTGTGGAGTGAATAACGCATCAAAGTTCCAGAAGCTAGTGTTTATTACTTTACCTTCCATTTCTTCAAATCCTAAGTCTAACCAGATTCTTCTTGCATAGTCAATTGCCTGGTTTACAAAATGGCGTTTGCCTGGATAAATTTTTGGAACATTAATTTTAATATCGTAGCGCCTAAAAGATTTGTTTTTATAACTTTGAGTTCTAAGCATTTCAGGAGTTAAAGTTTCTAGTAAATTTATTTTTAAATTTCTTTCTAAGATTTCTTTTCCTAAATTAAGTAAAGTAATTTCACGCTCTTTAACTATGGTTTCTTTGATTAACTCTTTTCTTTTTTTAAACTCATTATGGATAAATCTTTGTTCATCAGATAAGGTTGATAATTCTAAGGGAAGAGATTTTAAAAATTCTTCAGATAATTCTAAAATAGAATCGCTATCTTTTAATTTTTTTATTTTTTCTCCTATTAAAATTAAATTACGTTTTTTAAGCATACCTAAGCAAACATTAATCTCATCTTTTTCTAAATGGGCTTTTTGAGAGAGTTCTTGTAATGTCAATGGTTTTTCCAAAGCTTCTAGAAAACGTTTTTCAGGTAGACCAATTTTTATGTATTTTTCACCATTTTTTTCTAATTCTATTAGTTGTTTTGTCGTCTTTTCTAGTTTAATTATCTCTTTGTTGCTTAACCACTGTAAAGCTCTCATTACCTCTACATTTTTTAGAGTAGTTTTTTTTAATAATTCAGTATAAAGACTATTTTCTTTTAATAAAG
Source organism: Nanobdellota archaeon (assembly GCA_018831025.1). Lineage (GTDB taxonomy): Archaea > Nanobdellota > Nanobdellia > SCGC-AAA011-G17 > ARS1403 > JAHJRB01. The sequence continues at coordinate 1,449 of JAHJRB010000077.1, forward strand.
GAAGAATTTTTCTTTCTAAGGGTGTTAAAGTATGGATGAGTTTGGTTGTTTCATCTGAAAGTTTTGAGGATTTTATGCCTTTTATTTCTTCTAAGAATTCTTGTTTTAAGGTTTCTATATTTTTTGGCAGTTCTTTGCCTAGGTATTTAGATCTCTTTAGGAATTTATCTCCCTGCCTTACTGTATGGAACATATACCAGTATTCTTGGCCTTTTATTTTTAATTTTTTAATATAGGGCATAGAAAGTTAATTACCACAATAAATATATAAAGATTTCTATTTAATTACCACAAACATATTAAAATAATAGTTAATTACCACAAATTAAGGGTATTTTCTAGGTTTTATAGTGCCTTTAAGGGGGTCTAGTTCTAGATACCAGCCTTCTCCCTTTGTTTTACAGGCTGAAACTTGCATTTTAGAATACCTTAGTAATGAAACTCTTCCTTGCCTTGGAACAAAGACTTCTCCTTCTAATTGCTCTTTTTTAGTATCTCTATAATAACCAAATACCTCTAAAGGGCCATCTACTAATTCTCCCAGGTGGTTTGGATGTTGACCTTGTTGATGTTCAGAACCTATCATTAAAAAAAACTTTGTTGGATCTTGAAGTCTTTTTCCCATAGCTCTAACTGGTCTAACAGTCACTGTATGACCTCCTGTAAAATGACCATTATAACTAGTTGTTCCGCCGTTTGCTTTATTCATTGGTGACATATTAGATTTTTAAGAAAAATACCTTTAATAAACCTTACTAATGAAGTAGACTTTGTTTACATTTTCTATTTTTTCTGAAACTTCTAATAAATATTTAATTTTTTTTTTAGGTAAGTAAATCTGAAATGGGTAGAGTATTTTTGTTTCTAAAATATTATAATTTTCATCTAAAAATATTGTTGTAATTGGAAAGAAAACAAAGAACATATGTATTAAAGGACGGGTTTTAACTGGGAATATGAAAAATAAATTCTTCTTTTTCGAGAACATTAACCCTCTTAACTTGGAAAAAAAGGATAAACATTGAGTAAATTCGTATTCTTTATTGTTTATTTTAAGTTTCATCTAAGAATGGTAGTTATCTTCTTTTTTTAAGTTTAGCTGCTTTTTGTTTTAATTTTCTTTCCTGCAATTTAAGTCTTTTATCATGTTTTTTTAGTCTTTCTGCTTCTCTTTTTACATTATTTTTATCTCTTTCAAGTTCTTTTAATTTTTTATTTAAGTTAATTTCCTGCTGTTTCAACTTAGATTCATTATTTTTAAGGGCATTAATAGATTTTTCTAATTCAGAGGTTAATTTATTTTCCTGAACTTTTAATTCTTGTTTAGCTTTCTCCTCTTGAGATTTTAAAGCTTCTTTCTCTTTCTGAAGCTGTTCTTTTAATTGCTGTTGCTGTTGCTTTAAATTTTCTTTTTCTTTTTTTAAATCTTCTAAGGATTTTTCTTGCTGTGCTTTTAATTCTGTTTGTAATTGTTGCTTAACCTCTTTTAATTTATTATTTTCTTCCTGAATAGATTTTTTAGCTTCTATTTTTTCTTCTTTAATACTATGTTGGATAGCTTTTAGTTCAGTTTCTTGCTTAAGTTTTAGGTTTTTTAGCTCTTCTTTTTCAGCTTTAGTTTCTTCTTTTATTTTAGCTTCTAAAGATGCTAATTCTAATTTTTTCTGCTGTTTTTCTTCCTGAATTTGGGTTCTTTGTTGTTTTAAAGTAGAAGTTAGTTCATTAAATTTAGCTTCGCGTTCTTTGAAATCTTCTCTTTCACGATGGATTTTTTCCAATTCAAACTGCAAATTATCTTCTTTTTTTCCCCATTCTTTCTCTTTAACAACTAACTTGTCTTCGCGTTCTGTTAAATCTGCATTTTTTTGGATTAGGTTTTGGTTGTCATTTTCTAATTTTAAGTTTGCTTCTCTTAAAGTGGCTTTTTCATTTTCTAAATTATTTTTTTGAGTTTCTAATTCTTGTTTTTGCTTTTCTAAGAATTCTTTTTTTACTTTTATTTCTTTTAACTGGGGTTGAATTTCTTCTAAGTTTATTTTTTTTCTATAATTGATTATGTTAATGTTAGTTGCTATTTTATTCTCGAAATAAGAACATTGGTATAATAAAACTAAAGTAACTATGGCTAAAACATAAGAAAATAGGGAAGTAAAGAACCGTAATACGAAGGAGATTACTAGAATTATAACTATTATGTATAATATTGATCCTTTATTTTTAAGATAATTTATTTTATCCTGTGAAATAGCCTTAGATAAAAATATTAGAGATAGTATGAATAATGCTAATGTTACGTAATCAAATGTTATTATTTTAACCCACCTGTACTAAATAGCTTAATATATTATTTTTAAAGATATATGAGGTGGAAAAAAGAGAAAAGATTATATATAATATAATTTAATTTAAGATGCTGAGGTGATATTGAATGCATTGTTGCAATAAATATGTTGGTGGGGTAATCCTTGCTCTGGGTGTTTTATTTCTATTGAGAGACTTAAATGTTTGGAACTTTTGGAATATAAGCTGGTGGACTGTGGCATTTTTAGTTGCTGGTGGTGCTCATTTATGGAGTAGTTGTTGTACAGCACCCTTGAATAAAACAAACGGAAAAAAGAAGTAAGTTTTTAAACTAGCTTCTTCTTTTTATTTTTAAATGGCGGTAAAATTTAAACAAAAGTGCTGGAGATGTAGAAAAAATTATGTTGTAGTTAATTATAGACAGAAGTTTGCTGCATGTTATGATTGTCAAAAAAATGAAATGGAAGGAGAGATTAAAAATAAACAATATCAAAAAATGTTTGATATTCCTGAAGAGTTCTATAAAGAAAACAGTTTTTTAAGAGATATTAAAATAAGGTATTTAAAGTTTGGTAAATTGAGTGAAAAACAAGTTAGTGCTTTTAAAAAGACTGTAAAAGAAATGAAAGAAAAGTAAACTTATTCTCGTTTAGTACATTCTTTACATAAAGAAGAATCTTCTGCTGACATTTCTTCTTCATCAAAAATATGGTGGCAAGCACGACAAACGTGCTTTACCTTATTGTTTAATAATTTATTATATAAATCTTTGATCCATTCAGTTACTTTTTCTTTTAAGTCCATTGTATCTAATTCCTTCCTTGTTGTGTTGCTGTTTCTACGTTTTTATTATTTTCTGCATTAGTAACTGTTTTCTCTTGGTTTTCTTCTTCTAATTTTTCTTTCTTTACTGTTATTTGCTGCTGTCTTTCTCTCAAAGTTTCTTCTTTTTCTTTTAAAGTTTCTATCGCGCTTTTAACTTGCTTTTTCTCTCTTTCTAATGCTTCTGTTCTTACTTGTATTTTTTCTCTGGTTAAGGCTATTTCTTTTGTGTTTCTTATTCTTTCCTTAGCTTCTTCAGCAACTGAACGTACTAGAACTGCTAATTTATTTGCCTCTAAAGTTAGGGCTTTAGCTTCTTCATAATTTCCTGCTTCTAAGGCTGCTTTAGCTTCTTCTACTTTAGTTTTAGCTAATTTTAAATTAGAATTTTCTTCTGCTGTATTATCTGTTCTTTTTCCTAATATTTGGTTAGAAACCTCTATTTTTTTTTCTAACATATCAATTCTGTTTTGTATTTCTGGTTTAATGCTCGCAGATTTTAATGCTTGAAATTGTTCTTGGAAATTTTCTCTCGCTTGTATTAATTCCTCTTTTCTTTCTTGTAATCGTTCTTTTGTTTCTTGAGAAACTTGTTTCATATTTTGAATTAGGTTTTTAACTTGAGCTTTATCTTTTTCTTCAAAAGTTGGTAATAAAGAAGCAGCATCTAAATCCTCTACCAATAACTCTTGAGTTTCTATTTCTGTTTCTAATTCTGCTATAACTTCTGCTCCTACAGTATTTTTTAATTTTTGAATTCTATTTCTTGCCTGCTCTAAGCGTTTTTGATAAGCTTCTTGGGCTTTTAAAGCAGATTCTACTCTGTTTCTTTGAATCATAACGTTGACTTCTTTTAAACGTTCATTAGCAACCTTAAGCTCTAATCTAGCTCTTTTTTCTTCATTAAAAGTAAATGCTAGTTTTAATCCATCTACGGCTTTATCTAAGAAATATAATGGAGAATCTGGTTGTAACCCAGAACTATCTGTTACGTCTTCCACCTCTTCTTCAGCTAAGACAGCAATGTTGAAGAGTAATAAAATTGTGAAAATTGCAAAGATTTTTGATTTCATCTTAGAGAAAGCTTATTTTTTAGTATTTTTAAATATTTGTAATAAGGATTGGGTAGTTAAAGAACTTTTTTGAAAAGAAATTTCACCAAGAAATTCACAAAACAAAGCTGTAGAAGAAAGCTATTGCAACTAAGAAACCATAAGCTAATTTGTTCCAGTTTAGTATTTTTTTTCCGTCAAAGTTCCAAACAGGGATACAGTTGAATAAAGCTATCCAAGAGTTTATCATAAATCCATATTGGGCTATTAAAGGAAATATCTTTAAAAATAATAAAGCCAAAAATATTGTAGCTAGTAAAATGTTCATGAAAGGACCTGCAAATGATATGATTCCATTTCTTTTATAATCTACATAACCTTGTATCATAACTGCGCCTGGAGCTACAAAAATAAATCCAAGGAAGGACATTAAAACTGCCAAGACTAACATAAAATCAAAGCTTCTAAATTCTGCAAAGCAATGGAAATGCTGAGCAACGAATTTATGGGCAAGTTCATGCAATAAAAATCCAATCCCAACAGAAAATGCTGCGACTAAAATAGCTGTTTGAAAACCTAAAGAGCCTTTAAGTAAAATTCCAAATGCTAGAGATATAGCTATCCAAGCCTTTAGTAAATCTACAATTTCTGTTTTAGATGTTTTTAGTTTCATAATTGAGTTTTAGAATATAGGTTTTATAAGGCTTTTGGAAACTCAATCCATTATTTTTTCATGTATCAAGTCTACAACCCTTCTAAGCAATACATCACTAATATAAACATGACAAACTCCAAAAGGAGTTGTTTTTTTAGAGTTAAAACACTTAAATTTGCTTTTATTTAATCCTAATTTCTTAGACCAATAGCTTATAACTTCCTTATTTGATTTCGTATGGTGTAATAAATGGATAGATTTATCAATTAATTTTGATTTTTTAAATAAATTATGTTTATCTAGTTCATTTAACACAATTTTAATTATTGCTGGATCTGAATTTGTCATTGTAAACCTTCTATAATTAGAATCTCCTATAGAGTTAGATCCTTCTCCTTTTAATAATCCCAGTACGTAAATCAACCGTGGAGTTAAATTAACTTTATTTGGGAAAAATCTACTGATGAGCTTATTACTCTTAGTCCTATAATATACTAAAACCCCTTCTTTATCTTCATGAGATTGTAAATTATGGATAGAATTTGTAGCCCAGCTAGGATAGGTTTGTTTTCCTTCTATCAATTTAGAAATTTCTATTTCCATGATATTAGTAAAGCTAATCTGCTTATAAGACTCACGGAGGTGTGGCGGATGTGTCGGATGAGGGGGATATATATTTTAGAGAGTATAAAAAAATAGCGAAGGTTGGATTTGAACCAACGACCTCTGGGTTATGAGCCCAACGGGCACTCCTAATTGGGCGATATATAAAAATATCTCTGCCCTACTTCGCTATTGTTTAAGATTTTAACTTTTTTGATTTAAAAATGTATTGTTTTAGAAGTTATTTTTGTTTAAAGTATCTATGTTTGAATAATTCTCTGTTTATTTCATGTTTTGATATCTTTTGGGAAAAGAATTTTTTAACAGCTGGGAAAAATCTATTATCTTCAAAGTTTTCATTAACTAAAGCAGCTGCTATTTTTTTATACTCCATCGAAATTTCTGAATTAGGAGAATACATACTAATAGGGGTTAGACTATGCTGAGCTTCAATTGTTTTGGCTTCATCTGGTAAAAATCCTAAAACATGAACGCCGGTTGCTTTTTCAATGTCTTCTGTACTTAACTCACATTTATTTCCTCTAACTTTATTTAAAATAAGGCCGTGGATGGGGATGTTTTTTTGTTTTGCAACCCTAACAGCTTTTAATGTTGTACTTAAGGTTGCGTAGTCTGGGGTTGTTACAACTAATAACTCATCAGAACTAAGCATAACACTTAACATCTCTTCATTTAAGCTAGGGCTTGAGTCAAGTAAGATAACTTCATAAAAACTTCTTATTTTTTTAATTTCATTTCTAAGCTTCATAGGTTCTATTTGCTTTGAGATTAAAGAAGATGCGATGAAATGAAAGTTAAGATTATGTTTGTAAACGGCATCAAATATTTTTATTTTATTTTGAAAGACGTCTGTTAAAGTATTAATGGGATCTAAAATTCCTAAATGAAAGTTTAAATTTGGAGCGTAGTAATTAGCATCTACTAAAAGAACTTTTTTATTGAAATTATTAGCCAAAACAGTAGCTAGATTCACTGCTGTTGTTGTTTTTCCAACACCGCCTTTTATAGAGACGATACCTATAACCCTACTCATCTAAATACCTCTTTTTAAGTCTAGTAAGAATTTCCTCTCTATCCTCATCCTCTTTTTTCTTTTTCAAAAACTCAAACATCTAAAAGTTTTAAATATCTTCTCATTAATAAATTTATTGTTATTGAATATTAACTAAGATAGGGTGGTAACTTTTATAAATGGAATTTTTACTAATTAGAGTATGATGAAAGTAATAATACATTATAATGAAATTGGATTAAAGGGGAAGAATAGAATATTCTTTGAGACTAAACTATATGATAATATAAAAGATGTTTTAGAGGTTATAGAGATTAAGAAAGAAAACAAAAGGTTTATTTTAGATATAAATGGAAGCAAAAATGAAATTGAAAGTAAACTAAAAAATATATTTGGTATTGAGAATTTTTGTTTTGTTACTGAAGTTGGAAGGGATGTTGAAACTATAATTACAAAAGCTGTTGAGGAGATAAAAAAGTTTAATGCTAAGGAAATTGCTTTAAAAACTAAAAGAAGTGATAAATCCTTTGAGTTAAATTCTATTGAATTAAATAAAAAAATTGGAGAAGAAGTAAATAAACTAGGAATGAAAATTAATTTTTCTAATCCTGAGAAGACTTTATTTATTGAAATAACTTCAAAGAATGTTTATATTTACAGCGAAAAAATAAAAGGTTTAGGAGGACTTCCCGTGGGTAGTAGTGGAAAGGTGCTTTGTTTATTAAGCGGGGGAATAGATTCTGCTTTAGCTGCTTATTATATGATGAAAAGAGGATGCAACGTAGGATTTTTACATTTTCATGTTTTTCCCAGTAATAAAAATGTTCTGGAAACTAAAATAAAAGATATTATAGAAGTTTTAAATAAATATCAAAATAAAAGCAAATTGTTTTTAATCCCTTATAATAATTATCAAAGAAGTACTATTGAAAAAATTCCTTGTAATTTAGAAGTTATTAGTTTTAAGAATTTTATGTTGAGAACAGCTGAGAGATTAGCGAGAAAGAAGAATTATAAGGCTATTGTTGTGGGAGATAGTATTGGACAGGTTGCAAGCCAGACCTTAAGCAATTTAAATTCTAGCAGAGAAGGGGTTGGTTTAGTTGTATTAAGTCCGTTAATTGGTTTTGATAAACAAGAGATAATTGACAAAGCTATAGAAATTGGGACTTATGAAGCAAGTATTGAGAAGTATATGGATTGCTGCAGTATAGTTGCTAAGAAACCTAATCTTGGAGTTAAAAATAAAGAGATTAAAGAAGTTGGGGATAAAATAGATATAAATAAAGTAATTGAAGAAAGTTTAAAGGAGCTAGAGGTTTTTGAGTTTAAGGATATGATAGAATTTAAAAGAAAATATTAGGTTAAGATTAATATTTTTTTATATCAAGAAATAATATTTAAGGTTAGGCCAAGAAAAAGGGAGATATCTTAAATGCCAACAAAAGATTTATCTTAAAATACCAGCCTAACCTTGATAATGAATTTACTATTGTTATCTATGTTCTAGTTACTTCATATATCTCTTTTACACTAGCTACTAATACTGCTGGACCAATTAA
>JAHJRB010000012.1 GCA_018831025.1 Nanobdellota archaeon
GATGTCCAAGGAACTGTAAATAACATAAACACAACAGTACTAGATATACAAACTAACATAACAACTATAGATTCCAATATAAACAATATCCAAAGTACTGTAGACAGAATAGAATCAACTGTTGATATAATAAACTCAACAACACTCAATATAGATTCTACTGTAAGCAATATTGAATCAACAGTAAATAATATTGAAGCTAATGTAACTTACATAAACACAGTTGTTACAAATATTAACTCAACAGTAAATGATATTAATAGCAATGTAGTTTACATTAACACAACAGTAGACAACATAAATACTTTAGTAGATAGTATCAATTCCACAGTATTATTAATTAACAGTACAGTAAATGATATCTTCAATACAAACATTGGTAAGATTACATTGGATGTAGCAATAGGCAGTACTTTTGCACGCAACGATACAGTAGATATTTTAGCAACAACTACAAATAGCTCTGGAAACCTAATAAATGCAACATTAAACGTAACTGTATATTATCCAAATTCAACATTATTAAACAATGGAATTACAAAATATTCATCAGAAGGAAGATCTAATTATACTTTTGTATTATCTTCTGTAACAGATGAAGGAACTTATAGAGTAAATATAGATGGAAATTATTCTGGAAATGAAGTTCATAAAAATCTAGCCTTTATAGTAGATGTTGTTGCAGCCGGTTCAGCAAATCCAAAAGTTATAGTACAAGTTCCATCTGTAATTGATACTAACACAAATTTCAGTATTACTGCTTTAACTAAATCAAGTAGTGGTACCCCTGCTAGCTGTACATCAGGAGCCAGTTTAACAATAAAAGATATGATCTCTGGAGTAAACGAAGTATCCGGTGTAGCTATGAATAATTTTGCTACAGGACAATATAATTACACCCACATAACTAATAACCAGTCCACTTTTGTAGCAACCATTACATGCATAATTTCAGGTACAAGTTATACAGGATCAAGCACCTATTTAACTAAAACAACAGTTAGCGGAGGATTGCCATTAAATATCTATGCAGATACTGGCAAATTCTACTTACCAGAAGATGAAGTAACTATTTACGCAACAACTACTGATTCAAATGGAGCTTTAATCAATGCAAGTGTAAACATGACTGTTTATTATCCAAATCTAACAGCAATGAATACAGGTGTAGCACAATTAGAAACTGAAGGTAGATTCAACTACAGCTTTATTTTACCAGCAAATTCCCCAGTAGGAACCTATAGTATAGATGTAGATGCAACAAATGGAGCAGATGAAGGACATACTTCTTTAACCTTCGTAATAAGCAGATATATAGAAGATCAAACAAAAGACTTTGAAGTAAGATTATCTGACTTTGATGAGGTATCAGCAGGAAATTCATTTAGGCTAAAAGTATGGATTACCGACTTTATAGGAAATCCGATAAATGCTGATTCAATACCTATAATTAACATCTTAGATCCTTTAAGAAATCTGACTGTAGGTCCTGTAGCTATGACACAAGATGATATAGGGAGGTATATCTATAATTATCCTACAACATCTTCACAAACAGCTGGTGTTTGGGAAACAATTGTGACCACGGTAGTAAATGGTGTAGAAAATAATTATAGTGACTATTGGGAACTAGAAACTTCACCCGCAGAAGTTACAATCAATGCGATAACAGACAATACAGTTCCAACCATATCAGCTACTGCAACCATAACAAATGAAGGATCCGGAGCACAAGAATATCAATATCAATATTGTTTAGTTACTCTTGCTGATTCAAATAATCAATGCGGAGGAGGAGATGATGTTGCCTATGCTTCAGCTGCAAAATTAATCCACCCAGGAGAAAGTTTTAATCCTACATTAACATTAAGTGGAGTAACTGAAACAATACAATATTACTTTAAATTAGTAGTTTACTATGGGACAGAAAGATCTGGAGCATCATTATTATTCCAAGCAACCAGCGAATCGACACCAACCCCAACTACAACCACAACCCCAACCACTTCATCTCCGGATATTCCATTACCACGAAAAGCTCCAAAAGAAGGAAAAGTAGTCCTAGAAGAAGAAAAAGAATCCCCAGAAGAAATTGTAAAGATAATAAAAGATATAACAAAGGATTTAATTGATGATCTTGAATTAAGTGAAGAATTTTCATTAGAAACAGCAGAAATTAATCAAATTTTGAAAATAGAAAATGAAGTGGAAAGATTAACACCGCAAAAGATAGAAAAGGCTTTGGAATCGGCAACAGAACCAGATGCACGTATAGAAATAGAAAATCTATTAAGAACAATTGAAGAAACAAGAGAAATAATTGAACCAAGGTCTACATTAACCATATACGAAGTAAAAAGTAAAGTAACTGGAGAGAAAATATTCTTATCTAAAGTTGATAAACAATTTAAAGTAGAGAGGGATATGGAAAGAGTTGAAGTTATAGAAGTCATTCCAGAAACTATGGTAGAAACAACTGATGAAATACATTTTATAATCACTAAAAATCCAGGAGTAATTCCGAGAATACTACAAAAAAATCCAGGAGTAAGTCTAAAAGTGTTACAAAAAGATCCTGTTGTTAAATACGTTTTCAAGGATTTAAAAAAAGGAGAAACTGAAAGTATATCCTACATTATAAAAAATAAAAAATTAGAAAAGATAGAAAGTATTACATTAATTGGAGTACCAATAGAAGAGCCACGCCTAGAGGGTCCCTCGGTTGTCCCACTAATAATCCCAGTAAAGACTGCAACTAATATAACAATAATTGTAGCTATAATTATTACTTTATCTATAATCTTCTGGAAAATAAGAAAATTAAGAGAACAATTTTATTTACTAAAACCAAGAGCTAAAAAAGTTAAAAAGAAAAAAACAAATATTAGAGACTTTTTACATGATAACTTTAGATTATTTAAAACACCAGAAGAAAGAAAAAAAGAACTAAGATTAAAAGATCTTGAAATAAAACAAAGACAAAGACAAAAACATTTAGAATTTTTAGAAAAAATAAAAGAATTAAAATTAAAAGAAAAAACAAGAAGAAGAAAACAAAAACTACAAAACTTCTTACATATATTCAGATTATACAAGACACCAGAAGAAATAAAAGAAAAAAGGGAATTCGAAAAATTAAAATTAAAACAAAAAGAAAAAGAATTACATTTGAATAATCTAATAAAAGAAAAAATAAAAAAACACAAATTAGCAGAAAAACAATTAAGAATAAGACGTAAAAGACAAAGAATACATAATTTCCTACACTTCTTTAGATTATACAAAACTTCTGAAGAAATAAGAGGGGAAAAGAAGTTAGAAGAATTAAAAATCAAAGAAAAACAAAGAGAACAAAGATTAGAAAGTTTACAAAAAACAAGAGAAGAAAAAGAAAAAGAAAGAATTATCCAAGAAAGAATAAAACAAAGAAAACAAACAATCCATAATTTCTTACATATATTCAGACTATACAAAAATCCTCAAGAAGTAAATCAAGAAAAGAAAGTAAAAGAATTAAAATTAAAACAAAAAGAAAAAGAATTACATGAAGAATCTTTAATGAAAGCAAAAGAACAAAGAGAAAAATTAGCAGAAAGAAAATTAAAAAGACAAAATAGAAAACAAACAATCCATAATTTCTTACATATATTTAGATTATACAAAACCCCAGAAGAAAAACATAAGGAAGAACTATTAAAAAACAGAGAAGAAAAATTAGAACAAGAGAGAAAAATATTAGAGAGAAGAGAGAAACAAAGAGAAAAACAACTAGAAATAGAGGAAAAAGAAAAAGAAGAAAAATTAACAATAAGAGAAGAAAATAAAAAATTATTAATTTTAAAAAAACAAACATTATTTAGAGAAGAAGAAAGAAAAAGAAAACAAAGAGAAAGAAGAGAAAAGATTTTAGGAATGTTACATACTCTTAAAATTTACAAAACTCCTAAAGAGAAAGAAAAAGAACGTAGAGAAAGATTAAGCATTTTAAGAGAAAAACAAAAATTACAACAAGAAATTTTCAAACAAAAAGAAATAGAATTTAAACAAAAACTTCAAGAAAAAGAAAAAAGACAAGAATTAGAATTTCTTAAAAGAGAAAAAGAAGAAAGATTAAAAGAATTTAGAAGAAAGAAGAAAGAAGAAAGAAGAAAAGAAAGAATTAAATCAATTAAAGACTTTTTCAAAAATAAAAGACACTCTGAAATACAAATTAAAAATAAAGAGGAAGTAAGTAGAAAGAAACTAATAGAAAATATCCTACAAAAAGAAAGAAACCAAACCAGAATAAAAATGCAAAAAATAAAAATACGCGAATTAAATAGACAAATAAGGGCTTTTAAAGAAGGAAAAGTTAAAACAAATGAATCACTATTAAATTATGGAAGAAGTATTGCCCATGAGGGCCTAAGTTTAAGTGAAAAATTAGCAAAAGCAACATTGGGAAATAAAAATTTTAAAAATATGTATAATATAGCAAAATACCACACACCTGCAGGCATAATACTAAAAAAACTTGAAAATATTAATAAAGAAACAAAAAAACCATATAATTTCTAAATATTTGTTACTATTTATAAGTAGTATAAAATAGAAAGATTTATATACTAATCTTCAAGCTATATTAACATCTAAACATAAAATGAAATACAAATTATTAATATTCATTGTTTTTTTAATTGGATGGTTTTCTCATAGTTTATATGCTGAAACCTCAATAATTAAGCAAAATCCTTTATCTTTATTTAATACTACAGAATTAACATCTCCTAGTGACCATATTGAAGAAAGTCAAATACACGTCTATAAAGATAGAGTTGTAATTGAATTAAACAAACCTTATTGGAGTAAATTCTCAAATACAAATAGCATGGATCCTTTATTAGATGAATTTAGTAATGGTATAGAGATAAAACCAAACTCAATAGATCAAGTATCTATAGGAGATATAATCTCTTATAAATTAGGAAATAATATCATTATTCATAGAGTTATAAATACAGGTTTTGATGCAAAAGGTTGGTATGCTGTTACAAAAGGGGATAATAATGCTATTCAAGATTTAGAAAAAGTTAGATTCAATCAAATTGAAGGTATTCTTGTAGGTATTTTATATTAGTTTAAGTAAGTACTTCTACTGTATATGTAAGTATAATAATATCAATTAAAATGAACTTATTTTTAATGAAAAATTAAGAAAATATTAATAATGGGTAGCTTTTTAAATCTCTAAAGTACAATAAAACTATGCAAATTGAAATCCTAAGGTTATCCCACAGATTAAGAAGAGATCCTAGATTATCTACTCACGTTGCTTTAACATCAAGAGCTTTTGGAGCAGATAAAATATATTACTCTGGCCAGCATGATTCTTCTTTGGAAACTTCTATAAAAAAATTAAATTTCCCAATAGAATATGTAAAC
>JAHJRB010000002.1 GCA_018831025.1 Nanobdellota archaeon
ATTCTTTTAAGTAGAATTTCAAAAAAAGGTCTGCAGTTTTCACATATTTCCTTGGGGATTTCCATTCGTTCCTCACTTCAACCCCCAAGAATTAGTAGTTAGAACTACTATTTGCTATTTTCGGTTAGCTAAACGGTTACTAAGACTTTTTATTTTTTTTCATACTTTCCCATAATTTAGCTAAAGAATCCATATCCTCTTTACTAACTTTTTTATTTTCTTAAATCATCAATAAAAGATTCAATAAGTTCTTTTTGAATATATTTGTAAATTATTCCAGAAGTATTTTGCATTCTTTTTGTCCATTCTATTCTTAATTTTTTGAGTTGTTTTTCTGATAACATATAAAATTTAACAAATTAAAAGTTATTTAAAGATGATCTTTAAGATAAATCATTTTCTATAATAAATTTACAGAGAAATATACTTTATACCCTAATAATCCTTTTAAACCATTTTTTCGAAAGATTAAATATGAATATGTTAGATATCCCTTGGTTTGACAGACCTGGTGAAAGATTAAGTAAAAAAGGAGTTAAAGCGTTGAGTAGTTCTGATTTATTAGCAATTTTACTTGGAAAAGGAAAACATGAAAGTGTTATGGAATTATCAAGCAGATTATTAAAAAAATATGATTTTGATAAATTAAGTGAATTGAGCTTAGAAGAATTGACTGATGAATGTAAAGGTGACAAGGTTCCTGCTTTGAAAATATTAAGTTTTATAGAATTAAGTAAAAGATATAATAAAAAAATTAAAGGAGGTTATAATCAAAAACCAATTACCTGTGCTAAAGATATTTTTGATATGTTATCTGATGAAATGCAAAGTTACAAAAAAGAAGTATTAAAACTAGTTTTACTAGATACAAAAAATAAAGTTCTTAAAGTCAAAGATATTTCTATCGGAACCGTAGATAGCAGTTCAGTTTATCCAAGAGAAATTTTTAAAGATGCTATAAAAGATGGAGCTTTTGCTGTAATGCTTGTACATAACCATCCTTCTGGGGATCCAACACCTTCTAAGGAAGATATAGAGATTACAAAGAAGATTATAGAAAGCGGTAAAATATTAGAGATACCTGTTTTAGATCATATAATAATCGGAAAAAACAAATACTGGAATTGGTTAGACTTTGAATCCTAATTTTCTGGCATTTTCTTTAAAATATTCTTTCGTATCTTCATCCATAAAATAAACAAAGACTCCTTTATGCGCTCTCGTTAATAAAACCCTATAAACATTCTTTAGGTGTTTTGCAAATTCGTCATTCCCTCGTTTAGCCATGCTATCGTGAGAATTTTCAGGTTTAGCATACCAGCTTTTAGTTTCTTTATTCCAAACTAAATCATTTCCAAAAATAACTCCGATGTAATCAAATTCAAATCCTTGGGATGTATAGACCGTTCCTACCTGGTCCATCCCAGAATCTTCTGTTGCCCATCTCCAAAATTGGTCTTTATTTTCCCATGGCATTTCAAAGTCCCCTATTTTTACATCATTAATTAAAGAGCCATCTCTATTTGGCTTAGTCCAAGGCCAACAAAAACCTGCAACTAACCTAGCACAATTCCTTTTCTCTCTGTTTTTTTCATCAATTAGTCTTTTTAATTCATGCGGAGAATCAACAATTTTGAATTCCATTTTAGTTTCTTCATCAAGTTCTAGGTCTGCACTTTCTTCACTAATTCTCAGCATTTTTTCAACTTTTTCAAGATAATTACCAGAACCCCCACATCTAAATTGGGTTTTTAATTCTGGCATTTCATAGATTTTAGCATTAAACTCTTCTGCAGCTTTTTTTATTAAATCTATATTGCCTGTTTCGGTAGGTCTAACATTTTGATGTTCATCTATAAAGAAAATAACTAGCTTAGCTACTCTTAAAAGTTCATTTATCTGCGGTTCTCCGGTTCTTAAATTAGCTGGAGTATACATGCTTTCACTTGTTTTTCTAATTCTATGGGCTTCATCACAAATTAAAACATCAAACTCATTTTCCTTGAATTTGGATTTATCAATAAAACTATTAAAAAATTTGAATTGATTTGCACATCTGCTTCCAAGTATTTGCCTTAAAGTATTTGTAAATGCTGAAGACCCTGTTGCGTGGATAACATTCATTTGTTTTCTCAATAATTCTGCCATGACTTCTAAGGCTATAACTGATTTTCCAGTTCCTGGTCCTCCTTTAATTATTATTACTGATTTTTTGTTTGATTGTGCTAATTTTTTTGCCTGATGCATAATTGCATTATAAGAAGTTATTTGTTCGTCAATTAAATTGAAAACTTTTTGTTCATTAATCATCTCTCCTGTGTGTTCCATTAATTTTTTAGAAGGTCTTAGGATACTATGTTTAAATCTTCCAAAAACTTCTAATCCTGGGTCTGAAGATAATTTTGTTTTAAGATATTCTCCAAAATCCTTCATTTCCTGTTTGGAAAAGATAGGGTATTTATCCAGGTCTTTTTTAAATTTAGGAAAGTAAAGAACTTCATTTTCTCCCTGATTATAATTATGACAGTAAACACATGCACTCAGAAGAATTTTAGGTTTCTCTTCAAAAACTGTTAAGAAATCTTTTAGATGCCAACAATAGCCTTCAACCTGTAAAGAAGGATGGGGTAGTTCTATTTTGGCTTTTCCATAATCTACCTTTACATTACCTTCGTGCTCTGAATCCTCTACATTTTCATTGGACCATTGTTTTAACTCTATCACAACAACATTCTCATTTCCATCTGTATCTTTTCCAAATACTAAAACATCTATCCTTTTTTCAGAATAAGGAAGTTCATATTCAATAATAACTTTATTTTCTTCTATTGAAGAATAATCAAAAACATTTTTCATGAAATTGAGAGAATTTACCCAGGACCTAACTTCTGAAGGGCTTGCTTTCTTTTTGTAATAATCCTGATACCTGTTAGAAATCTTATCTGCTATTTTATTTTGAGAGACATCTTCCTTGAATGCCTTAACTGCGTCTTCATAAAGTCTCATAGTTCTGTATATTTCTTATTGCTCCCTTTTGATTTATCTATCGGGTACTTTAAATGATTCTTTTCCATCTTTTTATTTAATTCTGTTGTTAAATCTATATTATATTTTTGTGCAAATCTTAAAAGGAAATATAAAGTATCTGCCATTTCTTCTGAGATATGTTCTCTTTTTTCTGTTTTGAACATTTCTTCTATTTCTTCTTCTGATTTAAATCTAAAAATATCTAGTAATTCTGAAGCTTCTGTTGTTATTCCTATGGCTAGCTCTTTAGCCCCATGGTATTGATCCCAGTCTCTATCTTCACAGAATTTCTTTATCTTTTCTTTTAGCTCGTGTATGTTTGTTGAAGCGTCCATAACATTCTAATAGGGTAGGAAAGTTTTTAATTGTTAGCAAAACAAAGATCTTAAATATAAGTTTACCTTATAAAATGATATGTTTGGTATAGAGGATTGTTCTGAATGGAGGATTGGGCTTGTGGATGTTGATAGCACCATACCTAATCTTGCTTTAATGAAAATTTCTTCTCACTTTAAAAAAAAAGGTTTTAAAAGAGATTTAATAAAACTGAATTATTCTGGTTATGAACACCATAAAAGAGAAAAAGTAACAATAGATGGAAGTAAGTATGATAAAATTTTTATAAGTTCTATCTATCCCCTAAATAAAGAACTTGTTAGTGTTAAAGGATGTAGGAAAGTTTATAGAGGAGGTACAGGTTATAATATCTATCGGAAGATCCCTCTTGAGATTGAAAAACTCTCTCCAGATTATAAGTTGTATAGGGGGAATAAATATAGCATTGGTTACCTTACAAGGGGATGTAATAATAACTGTAAATACTGTTTTGTTCCAGAAAAAGAAGGAAAACTCAAAGAACATAGCCCCCTTAAAGAATTTTATAATCCAAAATTACCAAAAATTATGTTATTAGATAATAATTTTTTAGCATGTAAAAATTGTATAAAGTTACTGAAAGAATTAAAAAAAACTAATAAAAAAGTTACATTTAAGCAAGGATTGGATTTTAGATTATTAACAGAAGAAAAAGCTAAAATATTAAGTGAGTTAGATTATGATGGAGAGTATATATTCGCATTTGACCGACCAAAAGATAAATTAATAATAAAAAGAAATTTAAAGATTTGGAGAAAATATGCTGGCGATTGGAAAACTAAATTTTATGTTTTAGTCGGTTTTGATACAACATTAAAAGAAGACTTAGAAAGAGTTTCTTTTTTAAAAAGGAATAAATGTTTACCTTATGTAATGAGACATTCTAATTGTTACAGCTCTAAAAATAAACCGTTCTATACAGACTTAGCTGCATGGTGTAATCAACCAGGATTATTTAAGAATTTGTCATTTAAGGAGTTTTTAAGGAGAAGACATGTTACTAAAGAAAGATTAATGAAAACAAGAAACATAATTAAAAGTATGCTAAAGTAAATTAAACTTTCTTAGGATCCAAACCAATACATTCTCTTATGAATCCCATAAACCAATAGCCTAACCCTTTTTCTACCTCGCTTAGCTCCGTTAGTCGTGTGGGGTGCTTATATTTATTTCTTATATTTTCAAACCATTTAAATGAAACGGAAACGTTTTCCTTATCTTTACCAAATGTCTTCTTAAAAATACTCCAATTATCCCCCCCAATAATTACCTTTTTCCAATCAGAGGTAAGAGCATTAATAAGCCTTCTCTCCGGAGGAGCGGATAACAATCCTTTTTTCCATGGGCATTTATTGATATCCTGTTGAATTATCCTTTCAATATTTTCTTTAATATCGGAAGGAATGCCTATCCCCCACCAATTTTCTTCTCCATGGAGCTCCTTTAATTTTTTTACTATGAAATTCATTAGTTTTGGTTCTGTATCGTCCAACAGTTCTTTAATTTTGCTATCAGTCGCCTCTTCAGGCAAATCCGGAGTCCATCCTCCCTTCCTCCATAGTTCTATACCAAAATTCGTATTTTGCTTTAAGTCCCAGATCAATTTTTGGGTATTCTTTAGAACCATAGTCTTACTGCTTTGTTCTCGAATATCACTTTTTTCTCGGTCTGACATAGTCTTTATTCTTTTTAGTAAACTATCCCCTAAAAATAGTTCAACCTCATTCTTAAAATTGTTCAAATCATTTTTTTGGTATAATTCTCTCTTTCCTTCTTGAATAAAATGTGTTAAAATTTGTCTTAAAATCGTAAAGAAAATCCTTATTCCAACGTTAGTTCTAGCAAGTCCTCTCTCTCCTTGCTCCCAATCTTCATTTAAATACTTCGCAATAACCTCAAAATATGCTTTTATAATCTCTGTAGCGAAGAGAAAGGTATATTCATAGTCTTCCTTAAATAACAATCCTTCGTCTTTATTAAGTAACCTATTCTCTTTGATACAATCGCATATAGTTGTTAAGGTTAAATTGACAACTTTTTTATTTTTTGCAGGTAAACTTGGAATTTCTATATGCTTACAAAACTTAGAACCTACATCCGAATTTAGCTTTTTAGCTACCATAGAAATTGCTCGTAGCAATTGTTGCTTTTTATCGTCAGACCCTTCGTATATATCAGAATAAAGTTCCCACAATAAGTTTTTATTAACCGCCTTTTGTCTCTCATTTATATCTACAAAAAGATTTGCTTGTTCTTTAACATCTAAAGACTCGAATGCTATTACAGGTAAGGTATGCTTCGGGTCTGATGCATGTTCACTTTTAGCGTATCCATATAACCTATGTTGGCCATCGATAATCCACGCGCAGCCATAATAAGGAGGGAAAGTAAGGGTCCCATAAGAGATTCCAGATGCTTCGTCAACCTTCGGATGGACCTTAAATTCTGGCTTTTTAATATTCTGCTTAAAAGCAATTATCACATTGTTTGGAAAAGAATGCCCGCTGTCAATATATTCCCCTATGTCTTCTATTCTTTTTTTATTTACCATCCTTTGATAGGTGCTTTCAATTTCTTTTGGATTACTTTTTTCTCTCCTATGGACATAAGCTATTTTAAATAAATTCTCTGGATGTATTAAAAAACAATAATAAGGTTTGCTTCCTTTACCTCCCCGCATTGCTGGAACTTTAATCTCACTAACCTCAGAAGCTTTTTTCATCGGAAATAGTAACGAGTACATTTGATATTTAGCGGATTGTCCAAGCTGTTCAACAAGCGTTTTATAAGATTCTAGGTCTTCATCCTTCCAGTAAAATATGCCTTTTTCAGAAGCAAGTTTTTCTTCTTTTGGACTCCATAAAATATTTCTAGTTACTATTAAAAAAGAAACCCTGAAAGATTTATTATAAACCTTTCTGATAGCCTCTTTTATATTCCTCTTTAAATCAGAAATCTTACATATTTCATCTTTCAAGGATTTTGAATTTTTTTCAGATTTTGATTTGCATTCTATAATAAATATATTATTATCATCCTTAGCAAAGATATCTATCTGCCTCCATATGGGACCCACATTTATTTTAAAGTTCCTGTCTTTATTTAATTCGTGAAATCCCATATTTTTAAACAGAAGCCACACACTATCTTCTAGTAATTCATCATGAGTTTTTTCTTTTTCCATCAAGATACTATTTCTAAATTGTTTTTTGAAAGACCATCCCTCCTCTTCGAATCTTACTCTATTCTCTGGATATATCTTCATTTCATAATACTGTTTTGTCTTCTGTTTTGCTTCCTCATTTAAAGGAATGCCCCTAAGAAGAGTTCCAAAAAAAGGCTCTTTTGTTTCTACTATACCTTGCCGTATTTTTTGTAAGAAGTTTAAAGAAATTTTTTTATTCATCTTAATATAGATAACCTTATTCCCTCCAAATTGCTAAGAAAGATAGATATTTAGACTTTTCTGTTTATATCTTTGTCATATTATGTTTTTTACAAAATACTTCGCACAAGCTGTATTCTCTGTAAATTTATTCTGAAAGGAAGCTAAAAACCAAAAACTTTATAAACATATCGCACATAATAAACGTAATAAACAGGAGGTTAAAATGGTAAGTATGACTTTATCAGTA
>JAHJRB010000078.1 GCA_018831025.1 Nanobdellota archaeon
AGAAAACTGGATAAGATATTAAGTTTGTTAGATTAAAACTTTTTTTTCTAATAAAGATCTATAAGCTAGGATATACATTCCTGCTTCCCATGCTTGGAGTTTTCCATAAAATCTTTTTGTTTTTGGATGGGTCCATTCAGGAAAATTTCCTTTTAAATTTACTTCTGCTATTTTTTTTAATTCTTTTTCAGCTTCCTTGAATTTTTTGTATTTTATCAAAGCGAGGACATAGAAACAACCAACAAAACCCCAGATTCCTCCGTTTGCATAACTGTTTGGTTTTCCAGCTCCGCTGTCTAAATAATAATCCTGCCAGTCTTTGCTATTTTTTTTAATTGGGGGGGAGATTACTTTTATTGGATAGGGTCTGCTTATTCTTTTTTCTTTTATATAAGAAAGTATTTTTTTTGCTTTATATTCATCAGCTAGGTCAAAGTTAATCGCTAGTAAATTTCCTAGAGAGTCAAACCAATGACCCATTTCTTTGTATTTGTTATGATTTTTCCATCTGTAGGGAATGTAGAAATTTGAAAACCATAGCTTATCATCTTTGTTGTTATTTACTCTGTCTTTTAGTTTTTTTGAAGCAGGATCTTTTGTTAATTTTAAGACTTTGTAGTATAATGCTTGAGTGTTTATTGTGTAGCCATATTTATGTGGAAAAGCATCCTGCCAATCTGAAGTTGGTAATTGTGCTAACATTCCAATTTCTCCTGGATCTTGGCATCTTAACCATTGTAATGCTTTCTCTATTGCTGCTTTATATTGATTAAATAAAGAATTTGTTTTGTATCTTTCTTTGTATATGTAATGGCCTATGATATACCATAAACTGGAATCTATTGTTTTGTAATCTGTGTGGGGGGGTCTTTCACTATATTTATCTACTGCATTTGGGATTTGACCATTAGCACTTTGATTTTCTGCTAGTAAAATTAAACTTTTTTTGAAAGTTTCTTTTAGTTTTTTATCTTCTATTAAACTTCCTCCTAAAAAAGAAATAACTGTATCCCTTGCCCAAATAGCATCATATCCTTTTTTTCCTGCTGATGCGAATAAACCATGTCTAGTAGAACAAGCTTTTAGGGTTTCTACGGCTTTTTCATAACAAGTTTCTAACATAAGCTTTAATTATATCTTTTTGTTAATATATTTTTCTGTAAATGGTTAATTTTAAAAATAGAATTGTTTTTTAAAAAAGAATGGATAATAAAAAATTAGGAATTATATTAATTGTAATTGGATTAATGTTAGCTGTAACAATCCAGATGATTAAGGTTAAAGAAGATAATATAACAAATAAAGTAATTAGTGAGAAGGGAAGTTGCTTTTTAGAGGATGGGACTTGTTTACACGAAGATAGGAGTTTAATGTTTTATGTTAGTGGATGGATAATTTCTGCTGTAATAATCTCCCTTAGTATATATTTAATATTTTTTGAAAAAAGTCAAAAAGCAATAATTTCAACTTTAGAAAAACAAAAGCAAGTGCAAAATGAAGAAGAAAAGTTTAGTATTTTATTAAAAGGATTAAATGAAGAAGAGAAAAAAGTGTTAAAAGCTGTTAAAGAACAAGATGGAATAACTCAACAAACCTTAAGATTTAGAACAGGATTACATAAATCTAAATTAAGCATTGTTTTAGACGGCTTAGAGAAAAAAGATTTAATTGCTAGGAAATTAAAAGGAAAAACAAAAGAAATATTTCTTAGATTTAAGCTGTAAACGGTTAGAAGCTTAAATTTTGAAGTTTTAAGGCTTTTTTATGAGTCAGTTTCAGGACTAAAATATATCTAGTTGCTAGTTTTTTATTATGAACGGTGATTAAAAATGGATTGTTGCGAGAAAAAAAATAAGGAAAAAGAAAATAAAGAAAGTAAGGGATTCCTATCTGGGATCCTTTACGGATTAATTCCACATACTGGATGCATAGCTTTTATTATTTTCACTATAGTTGGGATTACTACAGCTACTGCTTTTTTGAAACCGCTATTGCTAAATGCGTATTTCTTTTACATATTAATATTGGTATCATTTTTATTTGCAACTTTATCTGCGGGAATTTATCTTAAAAAAAGAAAATTGCTTTCTTTTGATGGGATAAAGAAGAAATGGAAGTACCTGTCAATTTTATATGGAACTTCGATTAGTATTAATTTGATTTTATTTTTGCTTGTGTTTCCAATTGCAGCAAATATGACAATTGCTACCGGAAATGTTATAATTGAAGACCTAAACAAAATTACTTTAAAGGTAGACATTCCATGTCCTGGACATGCTCCTTTAATTAGTGAAGAATTGAAAACTATAAATGGAGTTAAAGAAATAAAATTTAGATTCCCGGATTACTTTGATGTAAGTTTTGATGCTAAAGAAACTTCTCAAAAAGAAATTTTAGCTTTAAGTGTTTTTGATACTTATCCAGCAGTAGTTGGAGGATTGGAGATTAAAGAATCTACACAACCTGTTGGATGTAGTGTATGCTCTACTTGTGATGGAACTTGTGGAGGAACCTGCAGCATATAAATATAAATAGTTTTAAAGGAGAATTATAAATATGGAAAAATGCCATCATTGTGAAAAGGAAGATAAAATAAAAATAGGAAAAAAGCTTAAGATATTTGGAAGTATTTTTATCTTGTTTTTTTTACTTTCTTATTTACCTTTTTTTTCTAGTTTGAACGAAGCCCTAATTTCATATTTAAGTTTGATGTGGTGGGCTATTTTATTAGGTCTTTTTATTGGAGGGTTAATTGATTATTTTGTTCCTGAAGAATTTATTTTTAAATATCTTGGAAAGAAGAAAAAAATTTCAATAATTTATGCTGTTCTTACTGGTTTTTTAATGAGTGCATGCTCGCATGGAATTTTAGCAATTTCTATGCAGCTTTATAAAAAAGGAGCTAGTATTCCTGCAGTTATTACATTTTTATTAGCTAGTCCTTGGGCGAATTTACCTGTTACTATTTTGTTATTTGGATTTTTTGGATGGAAAGCACTGCTTTTTATTTTTGCAGCTATGTTAATCGCTGTGATAACCGGTTTTGTTTTTATGCTACTTGAGAAATTTAATTTAATTGAAAAATCTAAAGAGATAATAATTAAAGGGAATTATAAGTGGG
Source organism: Nanobdellota archaeon (assembly GCA_018831025.1). Classification (GTDB taxonomy): domain Archaea; phylum Nanobdellota; class Nanobdellia; order SCGC-AAA011-G17; family ARS1403; genus JAHJRB01. The sequence continues at coordinate 3,122 of JAHJRB010000078.1, forward strand.
AAAATATTAATAATTTTAATTTAAAAAATAGTTTAAAGGGTGTTACTAAAGGAAGTGTGGATTTAGCTAATATGGTGCTTTGGTGGATATTAATTGGATTTTTATTTGCTGCTTTGATAAGTGCTTATGTTCCTGCACATATATTCATGAATTATTTTGGACCTACGTTTACTGGATTATTATTAACTTTAGCATTTGCTACTATTATAGAAGTATGCTCAGAAGGAAGTGCGCCTATTGCTTTTGAAATTTTTAATAAAGTTGGAAGCTTAGGAAATCCTTTTGTGTTTTTGATGGCGGGAGTTGTAACGGATTATACTGAAATTGGACTAATTTGGAGCAACATTGGTAAAAAAACTGCTATTTGGTTGCCAATAGTAACTGTTCCTCAAGTTGTTTTAATTGGTTGGTTATTTAATATGTTTCTTTAGAAAAATATAAATAGAAAACAATTAATGAATAATATATGTTAAAGGTTGAAAAAGAGGCTTTATTATTAAGACCTAGAGATTTTAAGCCAAGCCATAAAAATTTAGAGGTTATTGGAGCGTTTAATCCAGGCGCTCTTAGATTAAAAAACGGGGATATAATGCTCTATGTAAGAGTTGCTGAGAGATTAAAAAAATTTAGAGGGAGAAAGTATGTTTATAGTCCTATTTCTGTTTCTAATAATAAATATAAATTAAGAATTGATAGGTTTAGATTAAAGGAGGTTGATCATGGAGATAAGAAAGGATTTTATTTTAAAGATAGAACATTAAGACTTACTTATATTTCTCATTTTAGAAGGGTGTTGCTTGATAAAGATGGTTTTGAGGTAAAAAAAATAGAGCAAAAACCTGGATTCTTTGGAACTCCTTTTGATGGCGAACTAGGAATTGAGGATGCTAGAATTACTAAAATTGAAGGAAAATATATAATGACTTATGTTGCATTGAGTAAATTTAATAGTATTAGCAGTAGTTATGCGGTTAGCCATGATGGATATAATTGGCATAAAAGAGGTATAATTTTTAGGCACCAGAATAAAGACTGCGTATTATTTCCTAAGAAAATTAATAATAGATATGTTGCGTTTAACAGACCAGAAGGAAATTTTGAATTTAGTTTGCCGCATATGTGGATAAGCTTTAGTAAAGATTTAGAGCATTGGGGAGATGATTATAGTATTTTAGTAAGTAAAAAAGGATGGGATGCTAATAGGGTTGGACCTGGATGTCCTCCTATTTTAACTAAGAGAGGATGGTTGGAGCTTTATCATGGAGTTCATCCGGAATTAGGTTATTGTATGGGGGCTGCGTTATTTGAAAAAAATAATCCGCAAAAGTTAATAGCTAGAAGCTATCCTGATGTACCCTTATTAAGTCCGAAGGAAGATTATGAGAAAGAGGGATATATGAAGAATGTTCTTTTTCCAACTGGATTAATTGAAGAA
>JAHJRB010000079.1 GCA_018831025.1 Nanobdellota archaeon
AATGGATGTGGGCTTCTTGGCTTATCTTGGAATGACATTTTCTATCCTTGATACCAACGGCATAGCCACATTGCCAATACTCCTATCTTCATTAGAGAAGAATTGGAGATACTTTTTTAAGATGTTTTTAGCACCATTTACGTCTGAATTAATGTAGTTACTGCATATTTTACATCTGTATAATCCTCTTTTAATCCTGTTGCTCTTTCTCATAGTTCCGCATATACTACAAGTCTTGCTTGTATTTTCCTCGCTTACACGAACAAACCGTATGCCAGATAAAATAGATTTGTATTCTATCTGCTGTATAAGTTTTGAGAAACTCCAAGAATGTAGTTTTTGATTATTTCTTTTTCCAAAATTATTGTCTTTTCTTATATCTGTTAAATCTCCTGCTACTATTGTTTTTATATTATTTTTCTTGGCTTGATTTACTATTCCTTTGCTTATTGTATGCAAAGATTGATTTATCTGTCTTGTTTTCTTATCTGTTAATTTTTGTAATGTTTTGCTCCATTTTCTTTTAGGAAATTGTTTTGTAAATTTACCTTGAACTCTTGCTATTCTTGAATTGAAATAATGCTGAATTGATAGTATTTGTTTACCAGAATAAATATTGGAATTTCCTTTATTATCGCAAGTTACTGCTGTGTTTATTATTCCCAAATCAATAGCCATAATATTCTTATTTAAACTTATATTTGGCTCTGGAACTTCATAAACTATATTAGCATACCAACTTCCTTTATTGAATAATACTTGACAGAACTTAGGTATTCCTTTTTCCGTTTTCCATTTATTAAAATTTAATTCAAGAGATTTAATATTATGTTCTTTTCTATATTTTAAAGACATTGATAATTTTAGTTTATCTTCTATGATTTTAAATTGCTGATAAAAAGAGATTGGACTTAACATTTCCTTTCTTCTGAATTTAGGAGGTCTTGCTTTTTCATCTTTCTTTCTTAACTTAAACCAAGAATTATAATTACCTTGCAAATTATGGCATACTTCCTGTGCTGTTTGAGAGGGTAATAATTTATACCATACATTATTCTTTAATACTTTTTTCTTTTGTGAATACCAAGATGGAATTTTACCGCACTTTTTCCAAGTAGCTCTTCTTATGTAATTGTCTGTGTTGTATAGTTTAGTAGCTATTGAAGATAGATTATGTAAATGCTTTTCCTGTTCTTTGTTTGGATTTAATTTATATTTTATTGTTTGCTTCATATTCCCTTTTGTTCCTCTATATATTTTTTAATTAATGAGTCTGATATATGCCCATGAGTAGAGGTAAAATAACTTCGAGTCCATAAAGTTGGAAGTTTAAGCAGATGCTTAAATTTCTTTCTTAGTTTTCTTGATGTAACTCCTTTGAATTGGGAAACAAGATAATTTGGAGATTGTAGTGGAGTAGCTTGAACAAATAAATGTATATGGTCTGGCATAATCTCCAAAGCTTGAATTTCGCATCCAATTTCATTTGCTTTTTCTTCTATTATTTGTCTTGCCATTTTTTCAACTTCTCCTATTAATATTGGTCTTCTATATTTTGGACACCACACAAAGTGGTAGCACATATAGTGTATGCTCGTTTGTGAATTTTTATATCCCTTTGGCATATAATTTATATGTAAAGATTACATATAAACCTTTCGTTTATTGTTTATTCGTTCGCTCTCACCCCACTCTTAAAAGATGTGGGGTTTCCCGCTCACACTAATCTAAAAATCAATAATCTGCTAGACGGACTATATTTTCTTTTGGTATTATATAATAATAAAGAGGGATTTATATTCTCAAAATTATTAGTAATTTGTTTTGTATCTTCAAACAATTCCTTCACTTTCCACAAAGGAACAACACTTCTATTTTTAAGAATCATTTTAATAAATATAGGCTTTAATCATTTATAAGCTCTACGCGGGTATGTCGGATGTGTCGGATGAGTTTACAAAAGCTGGAAAAAAATTCAAATAAAAAACTATTTAAAAGAAAAGATATTTCTAAAACTATATAATTAAAAAAAAAATAAAGAGGTGAAATTAATGGTAACATTAAAACAACTAGCAAAAAAGATTAGCAGCTTGAAAAAGCAGGTTAAAAAAGTAGAGAAACAAAAGAAAAATTTAGCAAAAAGACAAAAAGCAAAAAAGAAACCTGCTA
>JAHJRB010000080.1 GCA_018831025.1 Nanobdellota archaeon
CAGAGGAAGATTAGCTTACTTTGGAATGAAAAGGGAGTGAGAATTAAAGAGACCATTATGTCTATATTAGCAACATGGAATTTAAGAAACTTAAATACCTTTAGCATGCTAAGGCAAACACTTAGCAGCTAAACGGTTACAAGTCTTAAAAACTTTATTTTGTTTAAGCTTATCTATAAAATGAACCTAAAATGTCTATTTGGATTTCATAAATGGGAGAAATATGGGGGTCCAAATAATGCAGGGGATGGGAAATTTGAACAAAAGTTTATTTGTAAAATATGTAATAAAATGAAATCTAAAATTTCTTAAAAGAAACTTTTAAATCTTTATTTATCTTATAAAAACTATGGCAATTCATAGAGCTCACTTCCGAGGACACGTAGCAATGAGGTATTGTGCAGGAGCTTGATAAGATGGATTTTAAAAATGAATTTAGTTGGTCAAAATCTAGGGATGGAGTTTTTTGTGAGTGTAAAAGAAAATATTATTTTAATCATTATGGATTTTGGGATGGATGGAAAGCTGATGCACCACAAAGAGTCAGGGAACTTTATATTCTAAAAAATTTATCTACAAGACAGATATGGATAGGGCAAGTAGTTCATGATATTATAAAATACTATTTAATTAAATTAAAATCTGGAGAAGATGTAACTTCGAGTCATTTAATATTCAGATTGGGAAAAAGATTAAAAGAAGATTTTGAATGTTCTGAAGCGGGAATTTATAAAAAATTTCCTAAAAAATGTGGTTTAGTTGAACATGAATACAAAATGCTAATCTCAAAAGATGAATGGGATGAATTATTCAAATATGCAGAGGAATGTATTATGAATTTTTATAATTCTGATAGTTTAAAAGAAATAAAAAAGGAAGATATAAGTAGATGGTTATTTTTGGAAGAGTTTTTATCTTTTGATTTTGAAGGAACAAAAGTTTATTTAAGTATAGATTTTGCAATTAAGGATGGAGATAATCAAGTTATATTATATGACTGGAAAACAGGAAAGGAAAGAGATGTAGAAATGGATGTACAGTTGGCCTGTTATGCCCTTTATGTTCTTCAAAAATGGAACTTAAGCCCCGATAAGATAATAATTAAAAAATTTAATGTTGCATTAGATAAAGTTGATGAATTTAAAGTAACAACGCAAATAATAGAAGATATTAAAAGTTATATGAGAAAAAGCATAAAAGATATGAAGGATACTCTTAAAGATAAGGAAAGTAATATCGCAGAAGAAGGGAATTTCTCAAAAACATCAAATGTTAAAAGTTGTTTAAGATGTAATTTTAAAAAAATTTGTGAGATTGTCTAAACTCAATATCTTGTTCTCATAGATGACTATCTCTCTATCTGAATTCTGTGAAGTATGAACCTATCTAAAAAACCTTTAAGTATTACAAGTACTAAACATAATCTAATGAGAAAAGCATCTAGGACACTCTAAGAATAAATTCAAAGTACTTGGACTAAGCTTGTATTTTGGCGTTTTAAGACTCCTATCACCCTTAGGATTATTAAGAAAATTACCTTTTTAAGGGTTTTTACTGCAAAATCCCTTCTTTTTCATAAATACCTTTATTACACTCAGTAAATTTATTCTCCAAATCTTCTTTTTTCTGTTTAAGCCTATCGATTTCAGATTGAACTTCTTTTATCTTATTTTTAAGATTTTCAGAAAGCTTTTTTTCTTTACAACCATCACATCTAATACTACTAGAAATATCCTCTTCATATTTTTCTATCTCATCTCCACAATCACAACATTTATTCATTTTCCACCTCCAAATATATAAGAAATACTAATTACTATTTAATTTTTTAGGAAGTTAATGGGGTTATAGAAAAATTTAATAGGATATGTTACATCATATAACAATAAAATGAAAGGGGTTAGATTAATTATAGGGGAGAAGGAGGACACTATAATAATAAAAGTCGAACAACATTTAAAAAAAAAATATGAAACTTATGAGTGGGTTCCAATTAAACATATTACAATTAAAAAAATTATAAATGAAAAGATAATTGGAGGGGAAATAGTAGATATTAAACCTTTTAATATAAAGATAAAAGAAGATTATTTAGCCTAAATTACTCAAATTTCCTTCGTACAACCCATATTACCTCTATTTTTCTGTAAAACTCAAAGGAGGCTAAAATCTTTAAATTTCCTAATATATAGATTTCAATAGACAAAAATTTAAATAAGGTTTTTTATTAACAATTAAAAATGGAGACATATGACGCACAAACTTCTTATGGATTCTTCCTGAATTGTGTTCTAAATTCTAGAGTTGATATGAGTGTAGATACAGAAGATGCAGATGATAATTTTTTAAATGCATATTTGGCAGGAGTTTTAACATCAAGATTAAGGGCGCCAGTAGGTCCTGTAGATACGACTAAAATTCATGAGATTATTAGTGAAGAAGGAGACAGAGTAAGGATTTTAAAATTACAAAGAGAAGCAGATAAAGGACTTGTTTTTCATGGGGTATTTTCTGATAAACCAGAAGGTTATGAGGCAGTAGGAATAGCATATCGTTCAGCAGCAGATATATGTAATAGATTTTATCGTATGACTTCAAAAATGGAGGATTTACTAGATCCTAATAGTCCAACACCCCATGTTGGCGGAACTTTTACTAATCTAGGAGAAATTTTTTCCTATTTAGATGATAATCTAGATTTATGTATGGATTTATTGCACCATGTCAGCTGGGCATATTTATCTAGATGTTCATTAACAGAAGCAGAGTTACACTTGATGACGCTTCCTCAAAACCCAGATGATGCATTAGATTCTTTTTTAGGATATTATAATATATATATATTAAAGAAACAGATACAGAAAAAAGAAAGAGAGTAAGGATTGACTTAGAAGAATCAAGAAAAATAGCACAAGCATTAAATCCCAGCATTGTTTTTCCTGAAATCGAGTAAATTTATTCTAAAAAGAATTCTAAACCTTTAAATATTTTTTAATCTTTTAAATTTTAAATGAAAGCCCTTTCCTTAAAACAACCATA